>NZ_QOCB01000009.1 GCF_003318165.1 Psychromonas sp. B3M02 | reverse complement strand
AAATAACTGATGTAAATTTTGCGCCGGAAAAATGGTTTAGTTTGAGGCGTAAGTTGATGTAAATGGTTGTTCCCTTTACGAAACTTACAACGAAAAAATAAGTTGTTTTAACAAGTAAAATAGATCAGTTACTTACTATGATTGGTATAACCCGATACTTAATGAAAGTCGATTATAGGTATTTATTTTCTTTCAAGTAATCAATAACCTGTTGCGCACATGCTTCAATAGACTTTTTATCAGTTTGTACATGAATTTCAGGATTAACTGGTTTCTCATATGCACTGTCGATACCTGTAAAGTTTTTAATCTCACCTGCACGTGCTTTTTTGTATAAACCTTTTGGATCGCGAGATTCACAAACCGCTAAAGGAGTATCGATAAATACTTCGATAAACTGCCCTTCTGGTAATTGTGAACGAACCATTTCACGATCAGCAACAAAAGGAGAGATAAAAGCAGTTGATACTAATAAGCCTGCATCAGCAAATAACTTAGAAACTTCCCCTACACGACGAATATTTTCAATACGATCTTTGTCCGAGAAACCTAAATCGCCGTTTAAACCATGGCGCACATTATCCCCATCAAGTACGTAGGTTTTAGCTTGATGTTGAAATAACATGAGATCAACGGCATTTGCTACCGTTGATTTACCTGAACCACTTAAACCAGTGAACCATAATACAGCGGCTTTGTGTCCGTTTAATTGACAGTGGTCTTGGTGAGAAACACTGGCTTGATGCCAAACAACATCTGATGATTTCTCGCCATCAACTTCTTTTTCAATATAAGGATTTGTCATAATAATTCTCTCTTAAAGTGCTTATATCCAGTCTTATAGTTAATTAATAAACGCTGGAAAACATAAATAATAAACGGTTAAGCGGCTGTTAAACCAAATACGCTAACAATAGCTATGATGCAGGTTACGCTATACACCAAACTAACAGGGATGCCGATTTTAATAAAATCATTGAGTTTGTATTGACCTGCATTAAACACCATTAAATTAGTTTGATAACCATACGGGCTAATAAAGCTGGCACTGGCCCCAAAAGCAACCGCCATAATAAACGCAGTCGGATTAGCATCAATACTCAAGGCTAAGCCATAGGCAATGGGAAAAATCAAAGCCGCCGCCGCATTATTGGTAACCAATTCAGTTAATAATAAGGTGATCGCAAATATTGCAACCAAGGCAAACAATGGGCTGAATAGGTGTGTACTGGCACTCATCAACTGGTTAAAGTTATCAATCACACCACTATTTTGTAGAGCATAGGACAATACAATAGCGGAGGAGATGATCACCCAAATATCAGTTGGAAAACGTCTTAACAACTCACTACTCGTCACACAGCCGCTCAATAATAAAACACCGAGTAACAGTAATACCGCTTTAAATAACGGAATAACGCCAAGCGCAGCTAAGCCAATGGCAACAAAGAAACCAGCAATAGCTAGTAACTCTTTTTTACCTGATAAACGTGAATCTAATTCAACATCGGATAATAGGATAAAGTTTTTACGAATATTACGACGTGATTTAAAGTCTTCACCGACTGCTAACACTAAAAAATCGCCAGGTTTAATTTTAAGCTTACCTATTTTACCAGAGACCTTTTCACCATCGCGTTTAATGGCTACCACAGCGGCATCAAACAAAGAGCGGAAACCAACAGACTTTAATGATTTACCATTTAAAATACTTTCAGAGCGAACCACAACTTCACGCAGATTACCTAAAGGTAAACCGCTGCTTTCAGCAAAGATAGATAACCCATCAAATAGGCGAAGTTGGCTTACTTTAGAGATATCGCCACTGAAGATTAATTTGTCATTGGCTTGAATCACTTGATTAGGGTTAATCGCGGTTAACTGTAAATCACCACGCATAATCTCCACTAAGAATAGTGATTGCAGGTGACGTAAACCATTTTCATCGATACTTTTACCGACCAAACTAGATTCAGGTTTAACCTTAGCTTCTATAAAATACTCTTGGGCGGTATCACCTTGTATTTTACGATCAGGTAATAGTGAACGACAAAAATATAATGCTACACCACAGGCTGCCACTACGCAGATACCTACTAGGGTAAAATCAAAAAAGCCTAAGGATGGCAGGTTTGCATCAAGTACTAAACTGTTGACGATTAAGTTGGTTGATGTCCCCACGAGTGTTAATGTGCCGCCTAAAATAGCCGCATATGATAAAGGAATTAATAACTTACTAGCAGAGTGGTTGGGGTTATTTCGTATTGGCCCAAGCATGGTTGAAACAACCGCCGTATTATTTAAAAACGCCGATGACAGTACAGTTAATCCAAACAACCTTAACCAAGTCGCACTGTAATTAGGTTGAATCACTTTCATTGCCACTAAGCGCAACAATCGGGTTTTTTCTAATGCTATGGAGCACAGCATTAATATAATAAGGGTTAATAAGCCTTGATTTGACAGGCTAAGAATAACTTGGTCTGTAGTGACCATTTGCGTTGAAAACAGAGTTAATAATGCAACGCCAAATACTTGGCTTGGACGTTGTTGGAATTTAATTAAACCAATGATGGTTAGGATGAAAACGGCAAGTACAAAATAGGATTGGAATGTCATGAATGCGCCATCAATGAAGCGTGATCAGAAGTCAATAACACTGACAACTGATCACTTTTTAGAATTACCCTTTCAGGATATCTTTTGCTTCCCAATGTGGGAAATGCTTACGTACTAGTGCATTGAATTCAACTTCAAAGTCACTGTAAGCTGTTTTTGGCGCAGCTTTAGCTTCAATGGCCTGTTTAATCATACCAGCACCAACTGTGGCATTAGACAAACGGTCAATAATGATGAAAGCACCAGTAGCACGGTTTGATGAGTAAGCATCAAATTGTACTTCTTTAGCCACTTCAAAATTACAGCTACCGATCTCGTTTAGACCTAGTTTAGAAGCAGGTTTTTGCTCGATAGTGTTTACATCTGTTTGGTAGTTAACAGAAGTCACAGTACCTACTGTAGAGTTACTGCCTACTTTAACAATGTATTCACGGTCAACGTGTAATGCATTTTCATCCATCCAAACTACGTCAGCTTCAAAGTTCTTAGTTGACTGTGGTTTTTCATGTGGACGAACAATCATATCACCACGGCTGATATCGATTTCATCTTCAAGTGTTAGCGTTACTGCCATACCTTGGTATGCCACTTCTAAGTTACCGTCAAATGTAACGATCTCTTTAACTTTACTTTGTTTACCAGAAGGTAATGCTTCAATCGTATCACCCACACGGATTTCACCAGATGCAATCGTACCTGCAAAACCACGGAAATCTAAGTTTGGACGGTTAACGTATTGCACACCTAAACGGAACTGTTCATTTTCATCACTGCTGATTTGAACTGTGTTCAATAGGCGTAATAACGGAGAACCTGGATACCAAGTCATGTTTTCGCTTTGGTTTACAACGTTATCGCCTTTTAGTGCAGAGATAGGTACAAAACGAATATCTGCAATGTTTAGCTGTTGAGCGAACTCACGGTAATCATCTTTAATTTTTTTGTAAACTTCTTGGTCGTAACCTACTGCGTCCATTTTATTGATCGCAATAACCACATGTTTAATACCTAGAAGAGAACAGATATAAGAGTGACGACGTGTTTGAACTTGTACACCGTGACGCGCATCGATAAGGATGATTGCAAGGTCACATGTAGAAGCACCAGTAGCCATGTTACGTGTGTATTGCTCATGTCCTGGTGTATCAGCGATGATGAATTTACGTTGCTCTGTTGCAAAGTAACGGTAAGCAACATCGATAGTAATACCTTGCTCACGCTCAGATTGTAGACCATCAACTAATAACGCTAAGTCAAATGATTCATCTGTTGTATTGAATTTTTTAGAATCTTTTTCAATAGCAGCCATGTGATCTTCAAAAATCATTTTGCTATCAAATAATAGACGACCAATCAGAGTTGATTTACCGTCATCTACGCTACCACAGGTAATAAAACGCATCATGTCTTTGTTTTCATGGACACGTAAATATTCTTCGATGTCCGATGCGATTAGATTTGTATCGTTAGTCATGTTTTTTCCTTAACTCTTTATAGGATTGGGTTATTTAAGCGTTGGCCTAAAAGTAACCTTCCATTTTTTTCTTTTCCATCGAACCAGCAGAATCGTTATCGATTACACGGCCTTGACGCTCAGAGGTAGTTGTTAATAACATCTCTTGAATGATTTCAGGTAATGTCTTCGCTTCAGACTCAATCGCACCTGTTAATGGGTAACAACCTAGTGTACGGAAACGTACATTTTTCATCTGTGGAACTTCACCCTCTTCTAAAGGCATACGCTCATCATCAACCATGATTAAAGAACCATCACGCTCAACCACTGGGCGAGGAGCAGAGAAATATAGAGGAACCATATCGATTTGTTCTTGGTAGATGTACTGCCAGATATCAAGCTCAGTCCAGTTCGAAAGTGGGAATACACGGATACTTTCTCCACGGTCTACTTTAGAGTTGTAGATGTTCCATAATTCTGGACGTTGGTTTTTTGGATCCCAACGGTGTTTTTTGTCACGGAAAGAGTAAACACGTTCTTTTGCACGAGACTTCTCTTCATCACGACGTGCGCCACCAAATGCAGCATCAAAACCGTAATGATCTAATGCTTGTTTAAGACCTTGTGTCTTCATTACATCGGTGTGCTTAGCAGAACCATGGGTAAATGGCCCCATGCCCATTGCAATACCTTCAGGATTTTTATGAACTAATAAATCAAAGTCATATTTCTTCGCTAGATTGTCACGGAATTCAATCATCTCTTTGAATTTCCAATCTGTATCTACGTGTAACAGCGGGAAAGGAATCTTACCTGGGTAAAAAGCTTTACGTGCAAGGTGCAATAACACAGACGAATCTTTACCGATTGAATACAACATTACTGGGTTATCAAACTCAGCGGCTACTTCACGCATTATTTGAATCGATTCAGCCTCAAGTGCCTTAAGGTGAGTTAGTCTTTTATTGTTCATGTGTTTCCTTACAAAGTCACAAGATATATATAATTTTCTCTATTATGCAGTGTTATTTAATAAAAATCAGTAACGAAATTAGATAGTATATAGAAAATTGTTATAAGGGTGCGCCTTTGTTTAATTCATTGAAAAAAGAAAAGTTTATTGTAAACCACTCTAAGATTGATAGGTGTTAAAGACAATCAAAGACAGTTATCAACGTATAAAGAGTTTATTTACTCAATCATACCAACTGGGTTAAGTTAACTATAAAATGATGATTAAAATCAGTTAATTAGTGTGCTGGTATAAGCGCTAGTGTGACATAATTAAACAGCAAAAAATAGTCAAAGATTAGTTCCCAAATAGGGGAATAAGTTCAATTAACTAAAGATTGCTGTTAAAACGACCAATATTAACTACCTAGAATAATCAAAGGCAAAGATAAAAGCTGGTCTCCTGATTTAGCAAAATAGAAGATGATGGCAATTAACGCCCCTACCGTCAGAAAATACCATGCAGTTGAAAACAGTTGACCGTATCTGTCTAAGGGTAACAAATGACTATTAAAACGGGTTCGCCATTCCAACACAATTTCCACACTGCCAATTAATAATAAGAACCCTAATAAAGCTAAACCAAGTTGGTAACTTACTAGGACCCCTGCTAAGGCTGTTACCACACAAGCTAATAAACCAACTAGGCTGTTCATGGAGAAAGTAATACTTTTTAAAATGTGTCCACCATCTAAAGGCAAAATAGGCAGTAGATTAAATAAATTTAACAATGCATTAAATGTAGCTAAACCAGCAAAAAAGGTACTGTCCGTTAACCAGTACACAATTAAACACCCAATAGACATAATCAAACCAAATGTCGGGCCCATAATTGAGATAACCACATCTTGCCAGCGGGTATTAATTTTTTGGTCGGTGACCGCTAAACCACCAATAAAGGGAATCAGGTAGATACCTTTGGTTTTCATACCAAAATATTTCATGGCTCGAATATGCCCGTATTCATGGAACACTAAACAAGCAATCAAAGCCATGGCAAATTGAAAAGAGAAAAACCAACTATAAGCAGCAATACTTGCGCCCGCTAAGACAACCTTAATAATTTTAGCACTCTTAAATAACTTTAACGCGAGTGAGCCTAAACCAAGTAAACTTAATTTTTTAGGTTCTTGGTTTATTTTAATTGGCGTCTGCTGTTCAATATCCTTTTCGTTTCTGGTTCTTTCTTCGATAAGTTGATCATCCACATATAATGAATAAGACACTAAAAATGGCTGCCAAATAATATAAACATCTAATTTACAATCAATAGCGACTTTTTCAGTAATCACATCATCCTGTGGTATATCACTAGCCTTTATTGTTTGTTGTTGAAACAGTTGAAAATGATGCGTGGTATTTCCCTGTGCTGATTCACTCGCGGTGATTTGCGATACTAATTGGTCACCCCAATACAATTGCTGCCAACCGGCCATTGAGGCCTCTAATCTTAATATTTTACCAAAATGTGGTATTTGTAATAATTCCATGATTTATCCTTATAATTCCACTTAATTATGACAGAATTAAAAACAACTAACTATCTAGGGATTTCATCAAATCGTCACTATTTCTGACTTTCAATTATTCACTTAACCCGTATACTTAGCTTTTTTCCAATGTCGTTAATTTTCAGCTACTAAGTTTGTTCAATTAAGCAGCATATAATTTAACGACATTGATACTTGAACCACCCTTTATTAAACAGAGAGAACACCATGACGCAAAATATTGCTGCATTAGAAAAATTCCAAGACGATGTCAAAGAGAGTCAGCTTTTATGGGCTTTACAAGATAAAGCAAGTGGTGATTGGGTGGTAATGGACTCAATGAATTACGAAGAAACAGAAGTGATGCCTTTATGGTCTTCTGAAGCATTAGCAAAAACACACTGTATTGAAGAATGGTCTGATTATGCGCCAGCTTCAATTTCACTAGCTGATTGGTTTGAATTTTGGTTAGAAGACCTAGTAGAAGACGATGTGATTGTTGGTCTTAACTGGGTAGGTGATGAAGATGATATCGAGCTTGGATTGTCTGAATTTACTGAAGCACTTGGTCAAATCGAAGCTCTATAAATATTACTTGATGTGATACACGGTAATATAGGTTAATTAACATCGCTTAATTAACCTATATTCCTTGCACATTTAACCCGCTCTTTATTACTACTTCAGAAATCACACAAAAACATTATGTCAGAAAACAAAAACCAATCAGCGTCCCCTTCTCGTACGATTATTGCTTTAACTAACCCTAAAAGTTCATCTAATGTCGGTGGTGCTATGCGGGCAGCTGGTTGTTACGATGCACAAAAAGTGGTTTATTCAGGCGACCGTTTTAACCGTGCCGTTCGCTTGGCTGCTGATACCCAAAAAGTCCACGAAATTGTGCCATTGGTTCATTATGAAGATCTATTAGACGCATTAGAGCCGGGCATGAAGTTAGTCTGTGTTGATTTAATCGAAGGTGCAACGCCTTTACCTAATTTCGAACATCCAGAAAATGCCATGTACTTGTTTGGGCCTGAAGATGGCACCATCAAACAAAAAGTTATCAATCAAGCTGATGCAGTGGTCTATGTACCAACCATAGGTTGCATGAACCTGGCGGCTTCAGTGAATGTTGTAATGTACGATAAATTAGCAAAGTCTCAACAACATCAATTAGATAATGAGTTAATTAAAAAGAGTCGAGATCGTAACAATAAGATCAAAGTGAAGGCGCTTAAGTATGAAAAAAATAGAATTAAAGAAGAAAATAGATTACTTCGTGAGGCGGCTCTAAAAGAGCAATCATAAACATCTTACTATGATTGTTATTATATGTGGCTTTTATCCACTAAGATAAAAGCCATGGATTAAAGAGTCTTATATAATTATAAATGCTCTTCAGCATATTCCGCGAGTCGGCTTCTTATCACCCCATTCAAGAATATATTAGCGCTACCTTCGAAGTCCTTAAATCTTTCCACAATATAAGTTAACCCTGAAGTAACAGGTGTTAGATAGTTACTATCAATTTGCGCCAGATTACCGGAGCAGACAATCTTAGTTCCTTCACCACAACGTGTAATAATGGTTTTTAGTTGAGAAGCCGTTAAGTTTTGACACTCATCCAACAACACAAAACTGTTTTGAATACTGCGTCCGCGCATAAAGTTAACAGATTTAAACTGAATATTTGCTTTATCCATAATGTAATTCACTGAGCTAGTACTGCAGTTGTCATTTTTATGAAGCACTTCCAAGGTATCTGTGACTGAGGCTAACCAAGGCATCATTTTTTCTTCTTCGGTGCCCGGTAAGAAACCAATGTTTTCAGCAATATCTGGAGTATTACGCGTCACAATAATTTTGTCGTACTGTTTTTGTTCAATGACTAGTTCAAGTGCGGCTGCCACTGCCAGTAATGTTTTACCACAACCAGCCGGGCCAGTTAACACAACTAAATCGATACTAGGGTCAAGCAACGCATTAATGGCCATGCCCTGATAAATATTTTTAGGTGTGACTCCCCAAGCTTGTTGACCCATGATGCGATCATAGCCAATATCTAGGAGTTCAACTCCTTCTTCGAATTGGTCAGTAATTTTACCAACAAAATCGTGGTTTTCATCGAGAATATATTGATTAGGAAAAGGTTGGGTAATTAATTCGGTTTTTAATTGGTGATAGGTATCTTCACCACGATTGAAGGTTTCACACTCCTTGATGGTATCCCAGAAATCTCCTGCTACTTGCTGATAACCTTTGCTTAACAGGTCAACATCATCAATGAGTTTATCGGTACGGTAATCTTCTACATATTTTAAACCTGCCCCTTTTGCTTTGAGGCGCATATTGATATCTTTGGTGACGAGAACTACTCTTGAAGGGGCTTTGCTTTTTTGGAGGTACAGTGCGGTATTAATAATTCGGTTATCAGGCTCATCCTCACTAAAGGATTCTTGTAGGAATGATGCATGGTGATCGGCAAATATAGAAATGCTACCACCTAATAACACCCCTTTGTGGTCTATTTTCACCCCCTGTGATATTTGCTCAGTGGTGGCGTCTTCAAAAAGGTTTTCTAAACCACGTATAGCGACTCGGGCGTCTCGACTTACATCTTTTTGTCTGTCTTTAATGCGGTCCAACTCTTCTAAAACTGTCATTGGAATAACAACATTGTGTTCTTGGAAGGAGTATAGGGCTAATGGCTCATGTAATAAAACGTTGGTATCAAGGATATAGAATTTGCGTTCGGCTTCTGTCATGAATAACTCCTCTATTGAAAAAAATATTGCTGTTACAATTTTTATATAAACAATAAGTTATGTCACTTTCATTACAACCATTACATTTACAAGAATAACCGTCAAGTCAAAGTTTCAATCATTTATGCGTGAATTTTGAAAAAATGTGTTTCGTAAATAATCAGCGTGCGTATAATTGAATCAATGATACAAATCAGCAATTTAATCATTATATGAATGTTCAAAGCAGTTCATTGTTGATTTAAAATAAGTAAGACTATCAATCAAAAGGTGTGATAAATGAGTACAGTTCTTGAATTAGTAAAAAACACGCGTCGTAAAAACAAGTTAAAACGTGAAATCATTGATAACGAGAAAAAAATCCGTGATAACCGTAAACGTGTCGACCTATTAACCAACTTACTTGAGTACATTACACCGGCTATGACTCATGAAGATATCGTTAATATCATTAAAAACATGCAATCGGATTATGAAGATCGTGTAGATGATCACATTATTACCGGTGCTGAATTATCAAAAGAACGTCGTGAAGTAAATAAACAAATCAATTCATTTAGACGTCCAGAAGTAAATAAATAACGACAACTTACCTCGTTATAATTGCCCCAAAAAAGATAGCTTAGCTATCTTTTTTGATTTCTAACCACTGTATTTTCCTCGATCTTCAATCTGTTAGGCAAAACGATGAACTCAACTCCCTCATCCCTATCACAATTGCAAAACAACCATATCGACCTATGGTCAGTTTCAGTTGAGCAATTTACTGATAGCAAGCAAGAGCAAGCCAACATGCTGCTGACTGAGCAAGAGCAAATTAAGATAGCCAGTTATAAAAACAACAACGCAAAAAAAACAGCACTGATATCTCGTGCGCTTTGTCGCCTTGTATTAAGTCAATATATTGGTTGCGCACCTCAAGCACATCAATTTATCCGCAATCAACACGGCAAACCCAGCCTAGCTAATAACCCAAAAAAATTAACATTTAACATTAGCCATAACGATAAGCTAGTGGTCATTGCTGTATGTGTTAATGATCAAATTGGCTGTGATATAGAAAGTCCTGAGCGACGAGTAAGCATTGAACCAATCACAAGACGCTACTTCTCCGAGCAAGAGCATAGTATGTTAATGGCCAAACAAGGAGAGTCACAAAAGCAGGCATTTTTTAAAATTTGGACATTAAAAGAAGCTTTTGTAAAAGCAACAGGGATAGGTATCAGCTTAGGGCTAGATTCGTTTTATTTCATACTCGACCAACCACAACAGGCATCACAAGATATTAAAGTGGCTTTTAATGCTCACTATCCGTTAGATACTGATCAAGCTTGGCATTGTTATCATGACAGCCTACATTCACAAGCACTTTCATTATGTCGTGCTAGTGATAGTAAGCAGAAGATTAATTACTTAGAGGCGAGTCATCTATTTCAATAAGATGAGTCATCATGGTCAGACAGATGTAGCAGAAATATCTGCTACTTTAGTTCGATAAACTCTACTGCTGCCGAATACCCACCTTGCTCTTCTTGATTAACACGCAATAGTTTCGCCACGGCATGTAACGGTAAAAAGCGACTGTCAGTAGTCTCTAATAAAATTTCAACTTGCTGGTCAGTATTTAATCCTGAATCATTAAATGTAATACGCATCCCGGTACTACTTAAATCATTACAGGTGCCAGGATAAGATACTCCATCTTTTACAATCTCAATGGGGAGATTTATCTCCATCCGATGAAATGAACGTTTATCATTTTGCGCAAAGTACATAAGATTCCCTCTTCTAATTTTTTCTTAAAATGACTTATAACGTCTTATTTTGCAAGTATCACTCAGCTATTTAGGTGAAAACTGAGTCTGTCATCAAAGCAATAGATAAATGTTCATGGCTTAGATAACAACTGAATAATCGATTCCGGCATGGGCTGTAATTGTTTATTTTTATCTAAACACACCATTTCAATATCACCAATCACAGCCGCTCGTTTTGCATTAGGTCGCCACACTTCTTGACGCCATAGTGTCTTATACTTGCCATCAATAACAAAGCTAGTGCGGATATCACATATTTCAGCAAACTCTACTCCATCTTGAAAGGTCATATTTGCTTTATACACAGCAAAACCTAAACCTTGCTCTTTCCACAACTGATCTAAACGTTGGCTGCCAATAACATGTTCTCGAGCCCGTTCAAAATACTTTAAAAAGTTAGGGTGATATACCACGCCAGAATGATCCGTGTCTTCATAATATATTTGCACTGGGTGGTGATAAATCTTATTTTCCATCTACATTCGAACCTATGTTATCTAATATGTTGTCGCTGGCTTCTTCTAATAAATCCAACACTAATTCAAAGCCCTTCTCTCCCCCATAATAAGGATCAGGGATCACTTGCTCACCTAGGCCTGCGAATGCTAAAAATAACGCGATTTTATGTTGGTGTTGTACTGGGCATCGCTCTAGTAAATCTTGCTTATTCTCTTGATCCGCTGCTAGGATATAATCAAAATCAGAAAAATCCTGTGTAGTGACTCCCCGTGAGTTAATACCTGAAAATGAATATCCGCGCTTTTCACCCGCTGCGACGGCTCTGGCATCTGGATTATTGCCTTGATGATAGTTAATAGTGCCTGCAGAATCGATATCTAACGCCACTCCTTTTTGCTGAGCTTTAGCCCTTAGCACAGCCTCTGCGGTTGGCGACCTGCAAATATTACCTAAACAAACAATCAGTACTTTTTTCATCTGCTTTCTCACTTTATTAAATGATTATTCAACGAGTTGATACATACCTTTATAAGCAAAGTTTTCAGGTTGTAAATTAGGGGTTTGATAGGCTTTTTGCAATGCGTCTATCAAGGTTTGTGTTCGTTCACATACACCTTTCTCTAATAACCATAATACTTTTTGATAGACTTTTTGTTTAAAGGCTAAGCGATTAATAACAATGCCACTTAAATTATCACTACTTACATCGAAGTCCGCACCACAACTCACCGTTAATATCCATTCTATAGCTTGCGGCAACACTTCTACTTTTTCAAACTCAGCTTGTCGTGCTTGGTCTCGATCATCAGGCTCATACCAATAGCCATAATCAACTTGTAAACGTCGTTGCTCACCGGCCACTAACCAATGCGATATTTCATGCAAAGCACTAGAGAAATAACCATGGGCAAAAACAATTTGATGATATGAACATCCATCATTAGCAGGTAAATAGATGGGTTCGTCATCACCTAACACCAGCTTAGTATTATATTGTTGAAAAAACTGCTGATTAAATATCTGAATTAAATCTTGGCTAACAAACTCGATTTTTGACGGTTGGAACATACAATAAAAATCTCATAAAACAATATGATCGACAAGGGTAAATACAAATTATACACTTCCCTTTATGTTCAATCTAACTAATAAAGATAAACCATGTCATTACTGAGCAAACTTCGTTGTGCATTCACCTTAGGGCAAGGTGTATTGATCGAAAATAAAGCATTAACCACAACAAACGACCCAATTCAATTCTTTAACGATTGGTTAAAAGAAGCGGAATCAACTGGGGTTGTGTTACCAGAGTCTATGTCTGTATCGACTTGTAGCCCACAAGGTCGCCCTTCTTCTCGAATGGTGTTATTAAAAGAAGTCGATCAACAAGGTTTTGTATTCTTTACTAACTACGGCAGTCGTAAAGCCGGAGAGTTAGACGCCAATCCCTTTGCAGCCTTGTTGTTTCATTGGAATATACTGCAACGTCAGGTACGAATTGAAGGGCGAATTGAGCGTGTAAGTCATGCTGAGTCCGAAGCTTATTTCCATTCTCGTGGTCGAGGCAGCCAAATTGGTGCTTGGGCTTCAAAACAAAGCCAAGTATTAGATGAAAGACAAACACTGGTTGATAGTGTGAAATATTACGAAGATAAATTTTCAGGTCAAACTGTCCCTTTACCTGATTTTTGGGGTGGCTACCGTGTGATCCCAGAAAAAATTGAGTTTTGGCAAGGTAAAGCCGATCGTTTACACGACCGCTTTACTTACACTAAATCAGGACAAGAATGGGTTATCAATAGACTCAACCCATAATATTCTTAAGTCGTATTTTGTGTCGTACTTTATTCATTCCAATAAAGTACGACGGTTGCACCACTGATTGAACTACCATAGTTAACTGATACACCAATCCCAATATTATCTAAAAATGGAATTTTATTATTAGTATCAATCACCCAGCCAACACTGGTTTCATAGTAATAACCATCGTCAGCCATCGCTTCTAAGTCACCAAAGAGATCAATTCTTTTGAAATCTATGGTTAAAAAGTCATTCACGCCCCACAGTTCCGGTACGCCAACGGTAAATTCCACACCATTTGTCACACGCCAACCTTCTGGGTTAACACTGTATTTGTCATTGATGGTGCCAGCAAAACTTTGTCCGTAAATATAATTGGTTTTATTATGTGCGCGCCAGGTCCCCCACTTCTCTTCTCGCTCGTAGCCGATGCCCACTTCTGGTTCAGTTATCAGCGCCCATGCACTGATATTTAAGGTATCACCGTCTAACTCATCGATAGCATCTTCAGGAAAGCCATCGCCATAATCATATTCATTGCTGTAATAAGTAAGGTGAAAACCTAATGCAGAAGTAACATACCAATTATCAGTGACATGATAAAATTGTGAGTAGTTACCATAAATACCCATAGTCTCCTGTTTAGCTGTATCATCAACTCCAGAATAAATCTCACTGTCACTTTCCGTATTAATGTAAAAAGCACGCACTGTGATGGCATGATCCCAGGCATCACTTTTAGGCTCTAGATCCCAGGTGTAAGGGATAACAAATACATTTAAACTATTTTTATAATTTGATGAATCTTCATCACCAAAACCAGGATCCTCAGACTCTATATCAAAATTGGTAAAACCAAAGGTCAATGCTTCACTGTCTGACATCAGTGTAGATATAGCAAAAGACTCTTCAATAGAGTCAAGTGCGCTTTCTGCAGCGCATATGGGAACACCGAAAAATGAACTTAATAAAAAGCAGTAAATTGAAAAACGCTTACGATATTGAAACAAGTATCCCTCCTATTTTAAAACGTGTAAATGAACAAAAATATCCCTATAACCAGCCGTGCTTTTCAAACATATCAGCTAGTTTGTCCAATTCTTTATCAATATGTGATTTCCAACTGATACCATTTTGTGCACCGCCCAGTTTCTCCATAAACCAGTTATAAAAAACGGCATTATCAAATAAGCCATGTAGGTATGAGGTATAGATATTATCTAGTTGCCAACCGATATCAGGATCGATAAACGGCTCAACACTATCATTTAATAACACACTTTCGCCATGATGAATTTCATAAGCGTCTATTGTTTGACCTAACCAGCTAATTTTTCTTTGTTTTGTTGCTTTATTGTGCGCCAATGTGGTGCTGAGATTAATAATACCTAAGCCCTGTTTATCACCATCTTCCAATGCTAATGGGTCGTTAATCTGAGAACCTAAAATTTGTAAACCACCACAAATGCCTAATACTAACTTACCTGTTTGACTAAATTTTTTAATCTCTTGGTCTAACCCCACGGCTTGTAAGTGCGCTAAGCTTTTGCCGCTGTTTTTACTCCCGGGTAAAATAATTGCATCAAATACTGATAAATCTTGAGCAGTTTGCACTGGCACCAGATTGATATCATCTTGGTAAGTTAACGCATCGAACTCATCCATATTAGAAGCATAGGGATAATAGATAAGTGCAACGTTGATAGCACCATGTTGCCATGTTGTACCAAGTCTAAAGCTATCTTCTTCCGGTAAATGATGACGATGATAGGGTAAGTTAGCGACAGTAGGAATACCTGTTTTTTCCTCTAACCAGTCCATTGCATTGCCTAATAAACTTGGGTCTCCGCGAAACTTATTTAATACAAAGCCTTTAATGAGTTTTTGTTCTTCTTCAGCAAGACAAGCCCAAGTTCCAAGGAGATGAGCAAATGAACCACCTCTATCGATGTCTGACACTAAATACACATCGGCTTGACACGCTAAGGCAACACTCATATTAACTATGTCCCCTTCGCGTAGATTGATCTCAGCAGGACTGCCAGCTCCTTCAATCACAATTTGCTCATATTCTGCTTGAATATCAGTTAATGCACTCACCACTTTAGGCCAGATCAGCTTTTTTCTGGCCATCCACGGCATATTGGAGATAGCGGTATCAACTTTACCGTTAATAATGACCTGACTAAAAGTTTCAGCACAGGGTTTTAATAATACCGGATTCATCAATACTGACGGTGTGGTTTTTGCTGCGATCGCTTGTAGATATTGCGCACGACCAATTTCAGAGCCATCTTCAGTGATTGCCGCATTATTACTCATGTTTTGTGCTTTAAAAGGAGCAACCTTCACACCACGATTTGCTAATAGGCGACAAATTGCAGTCACAATCAGTGACTTTCCTGCATCACTTGTACAACCTAATACCATTATCGGCTTTTTCTTTACTGTCATTATTTTTTACTTAATCCACATCTGCAGCATATTAAACAGGCAAAAAAAAGCACCGTTTTCACAGTGCTTTTATACAATTAACAAATCGTTAATCTTAACCGCGACGTGATGTCACTGCGTCAGATAGTTGTGCAAGTAGTGTTTCTGTTGCATCCCAACCGATACAAGCATCAGTAATACTTTGACCGTAAGTTGGTGCAACACCTTCGCATAGGTCTTGGCGACCTTCTACTAAGTGGCTTTCAACCATGACACCTGAGATTGCTTTATCACCACCAGCAATTTGACCACATACGTCATCAAGTACTTTCATTTGGTTTTCGAATTTCTTCTCAGAGTTTGCATGGCTGAAGTCGATCATTAATGTTTCAGCTAAACCTGATTTTTTAAGATCAGTTTTGATAGCAGCAACATGTTTTGCACTGTAGTTAGGCTCTTTACCACCACGTAGAATGATATGACAATCAGGGTTACCCGCTGTTTCTACTATCGCACTATGACCAAATTTGTTCACAGATAAGAAGTGGTGAGAAGCATTAGCAGCACCAATCGCATCTACCGCTACTTTAATCGTACCGTCTGTACCATTTTTGAAACCAACTGGGCAAGATAGACCAGAAGCTAGTTCACGGTGAACTTGTGATTCAGTCGTACGTGCACCGATTGCCCCCCAAGACATAAGGTCAGCAATGTATTGCGGTGTGATCATATCTAGGAACTCAGTCGCTGCAGGTAAACCTTTTGAGTTAATGTCTAATAAAAGTTTACGAGCTGTACGTAGACCTTTATTGATGTTGAACGTACCGTTTAACTCAGGGTCATTAATTAAACCTTTCCAACCCACTGTTGTACGTGGCTTTTCAAAGTAAACACGCATAACAACTTCTAATGTATCTTTATATTTTTCACGCAGTGCAACTAGCTTATCAGCGTATACAAGTGCAGCTTCTGTATCGTGAATTGAACAAGGACCGATAATCACTAATACACGGTCATCTTTGTCACTTAAAATATTGCTAATAGCGTTACGCGAATCAGCAACTGTTTGGCTTACTGCATCTGTTGCTGGAAATTTTTCTAGTAAAGCAATAGGGGGTAATAGTTCTTTAATCGCTGTTATTTTCAAATCATCTGTTTTAATCATAATATGTCCTGAGCACACCGTTGTGCCTATTAGTTAACTTGTAGTTTTATTGTTTATTTTAAATATTCTGTTTAAGCGATCTTGCTTACCCATTAATCCATTAATTGGCTATACGGTTCAATCTCTACCGTCTCACCTTTTGCAATATTGCCTCTGTCTTGTTCCAGGACAATAAAGCAATTTGACTGACTCATTGAGCTAAACACGCCAGAGCCTTGATTTCCTGTGGTTGTTACAATTAACTGCCCCTGTTCATTCACTGAGTAGTTACCACGTTGAAAATCTGTTCTTCCGGGTGCTTTACGTAATGTATCAATACATACTGCATTTAAGCGTAGTGGTGCTTTTACCGCCTCTCCACTCATTTTAGCCATTGCTGGCACTGCTAATTGATATAGTGTCACGATAGCGGAAACCGGATTTCCTGGCAACCCAAAAAACACACTGTTTTGAAGCTTGCCAAAAGCAAAAGGTTTTCCTGGTTTAATTGCTAGTTTCCAGAACCCAATTTCACCTATCTCATTAAGCACTTGTTTAATGAAATCCGCGTCTCCAACGGAAACTCCGCCACTTGTGATCACAACATCGGCCTGTTGATCAGCCTTGATTAATGCAGCTTTAATTTCACTATAGTCATCTTTAATAATGCCAAAATCAATCACTTCGACATTTATACGGGATAGAAGTCCTATAATACTATATCTATTGCTATCGTAAATCTCACCTTGTTCTAACTTAGAACCTAACGGTCTTAACTCATCACCCGATGACATAACCGCTACTTTTAATTGACGATAGACAGGTAATTCAGAAAAACCTAAAGAGGCTAATAAAGGAATATCACGAGGTGTCAATTTATGGCCTTTTGATAACACCGTTTGCCCTACGCTTATATCTTCACCAGTAAAACGTAGATTGTTATGTAACTTAGGTGCATTCACAAAGGTGATAGTCTCGCCATCAACGGTTACTTGTTCTTGCATCACCACACAGTTTAACGCATCCGGTATCATTGCTCCGGTCATAATGCGAATACATTGTCCTCGTTGAATGCTTCCTTCAAAGGGAGCGCCAGCAAATGACTTACCTACTTCAATGAGAGAGATGGGATGCATGACAGAACAATCAATTAAGTCATCACAATGCAATGCGTAACCATCCATTGCAGAGTTATTAAAAGGCGGTACATTTTGTTGCGAAATAATATCCTGATTTAGGGTATAACCTAACGCCGAAGATAGAGGTAAGGTGATCGCCTCACACACATTACAGAGTGTATCTTGCATTTTATTAATCGCATCAGCTAAAGGCATTAAGCCTGGTACATCACAACTACTCATATTATTTTCTCTATTAATTAGTGTTTAAATATTTACTTAACGCATGTCGTTTGTTATCACGGTACTAGTAAAATTAAGCAGACTTAATCCCTTTTAAATTACTGAAACAGCTTTCAACTGCAGTATTGATAAAATCTTCGATGAAGGCTAAACTCTTCTGCTCTTCACGTACCGCGGCATATAAGGTTTTCCATACCCCCTCTTTACCAAGACGACGAGCCACTACATAATCCTTTTGCAGATATTCGAATAACGCCCAATTAGGTAACGCAGCTACACCTCGCCCACTGGCCACTAATTGCAACATCATCATGGTCATTTCCACTTGACGTATTTTTGCAGGATTAACTTCCTCTGGCATTAAAAAGCCATTAAAGATATCTAAGCGCTCTTTTTCAACTGGATAAGTAATCAATGTTTGTTCTTTTAGATCTTCTGCATCAATAAAGGTTTTATTCGCTAAGGGGTGATGACGACTCAACGCCAACATAGATTGATAACTAAACAGTGGGATATAACTAATACCTTCAATCACTTTCGGATCCGATGTCACCACCAGATCCAAATTACCACGCTTAAGAGCAGGTAATGGTAAAAAGCTAAAACCACTAGAAAAATCTAACTCCACCTCTGGCCAACTATCACGAAAAGCATCAATGGCAGGCATCAACCATTGAAAACAAGAGTGACATTCAATAGCCATATGTAAACGCCCTGCGTCACCTGATGAAAAACGTGATAAGTCACGCTCAGCCTGTTGGATCTGCGGTAAAACTTGATCGGCAAGTTCTAATATCCGTAAACCGGCAATGGTAAAACGGATTGGTCGTGATTTACGAATAAACAAAGAGCAATCTAAACGTTGCTCTAACTCTTTTAATTGATGAGAAAGTGCAGATTGCGTTAAATGTAATTGTTTAGCAGCTTCCACTAGGCTACCCGCTTTATTTAAGGTGGATAATGTTTTTAAGTGTTTAAATTCAATCATGATTAACCTTACAAGTGAATATTGATTATTCCATAAAAGTTAATTTTATTCATACTTAATATGAAATAATTGAATTTAGCTCATTAATAAACAATAACATGATGATTTTCAGTAATTCACCTTCACTAACTTAACCAGATAGGTTACTTTAACACGCTGTGTTAAGCATAAAATATTAGGGGTTAAGGGGTTTAAATGTATTCAATTGTTCGTTCAAACAAATTAGATAATGTCTGTTATGACATTCGTGGTCCAGTACTAAAACAAGCAAATAAGCTGGAAGATGAAGGCCAACGTATTCTTAAATTGAACATAGGTAATCCCGCCACATTTGGATTTGAAGCCCCAGAAGAAGTATTAATGGACGTGATCAAGAACCTGCCAAAAAGCCAAGGTTATTGTGACAGTAAAGGTCTATTCTCAGCACGTAAAGCGGTCATGCAACATTATCAAGCCAAAGGCTTATTATCGCTAGATACTGATGATATTTACATCGGTAATGGGGTAAGCGAGTTGATTGTGATGGCGATGCAAAGCTTATTAAATAATGGCGATGAGATATTAGTACCAGCGCCAGATTACCCGTTGTGGACAGCGGCAGCCAACCTTTCTGGTGGTAAAGCCGTACACTATGTTTGTGATGAGGAATCTAACTGGTTCCCTGACATTGACGATATCAAATCAAAAATCACCTCTCGTACTAAGGGTATTGTGTTAATTAACCCAAATAACCCTACTGGTGCCGTATATAGTAAAGAGTTGTTAGAGCAAATCGTCGAGTTAGCACGCCAACATAACTTAATTGTGTTCTCCGACGAGATCTATTCAAAAATTGTTTACGATGATGCGGTACATATTCCACTAGCGACCTTGGCTGATGATATTTTAATCGTCACATTTGACGGTCTTTCAAAAGCCTATCGAGTATGTGGTTTCCGAGTCGGTTGGATGATGATCAGTGGCGCTAAAAAACAAGCCAGAGATTACATATCAGGCATTGAGATACTCGCCAGTATGCGTTTATGTGCCAATGTACCAATGCAACATGCGATTCAAACTTCATTAGGCGGTTACCAAAGTATTAACGAGTTAACCGTACCCGGCGGACGTTTATATGACCAAACACAAACGGCATGGAAACTATTAAACGATATCCCTGGTGTTAGCTGTAACAAACCCCAAGGTGCGTTATATCTATTCCCTAAACTAGACCAAAAACGTTTTAACATTAAAGATGATCAACGTTTTGCAATGGACTTATTGACTGAAGAAAAGATTCTAATTGTACAAGGTACAGGCTTTAATTGGCATAAACCTGATCACTTCCGGATTGTGTGTTTACCTCGTGTTGATGAGATGAAGACGGCGATCAATAAAATAGCCAATTTCTTAGACGGTTATAGTCAATAAGTTTAATCGGTTAACTTCGCAGTGTTTGCAACAGTTTTGTCGCTCAACACTGCGCTGTTTCTTTTATCGTCACTTTACTCACAAACTGACTTCCTTATCTCGAACCTTATCTAAAATACTTCATGTAAATTATTGGTCGCTTATCGACCTAATTACTATAAAATGCAAAAATAATTAGATTAAATAATTTATCTCTATTTTATAAAGTAAAAATAACGGTTATTTGTATAATGGCCATTCAAAGGGCCTGATTACCATTTTAAATGAGAACTTTCATGCTCAAGAAAACGCTTCTATTAGTCATTTCATTGTGTTTTATATCCTTGCTGTTTGTTGATGTAGGCGACTTAATTTCCGAAAGAGTTATATATGTTTTATGGCCCATTGGACATGTCACTGTTTTTGCTTTCTGGGCGGCACTATTAATCCTTTACCAACCTAATATTAGAAACTCCTCACTTATCAAACAATGGTATTTATTAACATTATTCTGTTTCGGGCTGGGAGTGACCATTGAACTGATACAGCCTCTCTTTGGTCGTTCTCGACAGCTTGATGATCTTTTCATGAATTATATTGGCGTCTTATTGAGCTTAATTCTGTTCACTCGTCACTCAGTGCATTGGATTGTCAAAACAGGTTATTTTATTGTATTGGGATACTTTTTATTACCTTCAATTACAACTGCATATGATGAAGTTAAAATGCAACTCGAATACCCTAACCTTGCCTCTTTTGATAATGAGGTTGCCTTAACACGTTGGAAAGCAGATCAAAAGTTAACCTTAATAACACCACAAGAGCTGCCTGAAGCAACAACCAATATGATGAAAATTACCTTTGTAAAACGTCAATACAGCGGTGTAGCACTTCGTTATTTTAAAAGAGATTGGCAGCAGTTCAGTCAACTTAGCTTTGATTTATATAACCCTTATAAGCAAGCTTTGCCTGTTACTTTAATCATGACTGATAAACACTACAATAAAGGTAAACCTAATGCACAAGACCGATTTGATAAAATTTTGCAAATAAAACCAGGTTACAACCATATTGATCTGCCATTAGATGAGGTAAAACAAGGGGTCGCATTAAGGGAAATGGATTTAGAAAATATGGCAGGAGTAGATTTTTATATGTATAAATTGAAGACGCCCACATACTTATATTTAGCGTCATTATATTTGCAGTAGTATATGTACTACAGCACTACTAATAGTAGTGGGTTATTAGACTAATAAAGAAAATATCTTTATTAGTCTTGCCAGATAAAACAGTTTAGATGGGGCCGTAAATTTTATCCGTTAAACGAACATGTACTGTGATCTCTTCTCGGTCATGATAGAGGTGCTTTGCTTGAAGCTCGTAATTGAACCCGGCTTCTTCAATCATATCCGTTAAGATTTTAAGATCCTCGGTGGCTTCTTGATAACGTTGTTTCATGGGTAATTTAAGATTAAAAATAGTCTCTTTACACCACCCTTCAATTAACCATTTAGCCATCAACTTTGCAACCCGTTTTGGTTTTTCAATCATGTCACAAACTAACCAATGAATGTTTTTACGCTCAGGTTCAAATTTAAAACCATCTTCCATGTAATGAGTGATTTGCCCTGTTTCCATTAGACTTTCAGCCATTGCACCATTATCTACACAACTAACAAACATACCACGTCTTACTAATTGGTAAGTCCAACCACCTGGACAAGCACCTAGATCCACTGCACGTAAACCTGAATGTGCTCTCGCCTCTTGCTCTTCCTTGGTTAAAAACGTTTGAAATGCTTCATCGAGTTTTAACGTAGAACGACTCGGTGCTTCATTAGGAAAACGTAAACGTGTGATCCCCATATGTTGCTCACTACGGTTATTAGGCAGTGAATAACCCACATAGGCCGTTTCATAATCCATAAAGCAGACGTGTGTACGACGTCGTTTAGGGTTTTCTTTGTTGGTTAAATTATTGTGTTTTTTCAGTGCTTGTCTGAATGGTACGGTGAATTTACGACAAAAAGTCAGTAATGGTTTAGTTTCATCCCCTTCCGGACACTCTACAAACACATCACCGGCCATTGGCAGATTACGAGTTACTTCTAAAATAGGAGAGATTCTATCTTCTGCCGGTAAATCTTCAAGCATGGCAACAGCAACAATCATTTGACGAGCAAAAATTAATTGTGCGAAATTAATTTGCTCTGCTAATGCTTCAACCTGTGCAGGATCATAACAATGATATAATACAAACCCACTATTTTTTAGCGTTTTGATATACCCAAAGACTTCTAATTCATTGGCTTTAGCTTGAATTTCATTAGCACAATCATTTTCAAAACCTGGACGACAATATAACAGAATACCTAACATACAAACCTCAATTTACTGTGTTCAGTAAATCTTTATTTTCTTTGTGAAAAGAGCATTGCTAACGCAATAGATAACCACGCAATGATCAGTAACAAACCACCTAATGGTGTGATCAGAACTAACAGTTTCGATGCAAAAAATACCCAATAATATAAGCTACCACTGAAACATAGCGTACCAATGCTAAAACAATATAAGCTCAAGGTAAGCAAGCGACTTACATAGAATGAGCTTAATATTGCTGTCATTAACAAAGCTAATGCATGCAGTAACTGATATTGCGACGCTAATTTTACCTGTGAGACTTGTTCAGGATCAGCCCATGCAGATAAACCATGACTAGCATAAGCCCCAAACATAACCGCCGTTGCACCTAATAAGGCAGCAACGGCGATAAAACAGCGTGACTGTGTTGAGATAGTTAACACAATAGCTTATTCAGTCACAATAGGATCTAAGCTTTTAGCTAGTTCATCCATTTGTTTCATTTGCGTCAGGAAAGGCACTAGCTTATCAAGTGGCAATGCACATGGACCATCACATTTTGCGTTTGCAGGATCTGGGTGAGACTCTAGGAATAAACCTGCAATACCCTGTGACATCCCCGCTAAACCTAGTTGTACCACTTGGCTACGGCGACCATCAGCGCTATCACTGCGTGCACCTGGTTTTTGTAAAGAGTGGGTAACATCGAAAATCACTGGGTAAGACGTTTCTTTCATGGTGCTGAAACCTAGCATATCAACAACTAAGTTATTGTAACCAAAACAGCTACCACGTTCACACAGGATGATTTTATCATTACCCGCTTCTTTAAATTTAGTGATGATATGTTGCATTTCATGTGGCGCTAAGAATTGCGCTTTTTTCACATTAATCACAGCATTTGTTTCTGCCATTGCTTTAACTAAGTCAGTTTGACGGCTTAAGAATGCAGGTAGTTGAATAACGTCAACCACTTCAGCAACAGGTTTTGCTTGGTACGGTTCGTGAACATCAGTAATAATTGGAACATTAAAGCTAGATTTAATCTCTTCAAAAATACGTAAGCCTTCTTCCAAACCAGGACCACGGAAGCTATTAACCGATGAACGGTTTGCTTTGTCGAATGAAGCTTTAAACACATATGGAATATTCAGTTTAGAGGTAGCTTCAACATAGGTTTCTACCATTTTCATCGCAAGGTCACGCGACTCTAAAACATTCATACCACCAAATAAAACAAATGGAAGATCATTTGCAACTTCAACATTGCCGACTTTGATAATTTTCTGGCTCATTTTTACTCTCTTATTTTTATCGAATTACACGATCAAAATGGTTAGTCATCACAACCTTGCTATGACGGCTATTAGTTAAATAATTAATGGATAACTTGTGCTGTTAGTTCATCACCCATCTGTTTAATCTGTCTTTTTAATAAATTAACAATGGGATCTTCAGGGCACTGTTCAATAAAGTATGTGAAATCATTACATGCTAATTGATAACACTCTAATTGTTGAAATAAGAAACCACGATCTCTTACTTCAAAGGCATCCTCGGGATCCAGCCTTAATAAAATATCACTGCATAATAGAGCTAACTCAATGCTTTCAGCTTGGATATAAGCGGCTTTTAAGACATTAACATAACGTTTAATGATCGTTTCACTGCTATCCGCCTGTAACATATCAGGCGTTAAACGTGCATGATTACCTAATTGGCCACGCACTTTTAATTCTAATTGCAATAAATCAACTATCTCACCATTAAATGGATCGATATATATCGCCTCTCCGTGCAGGTCGACTTTCACGATAAAACCACTTGGAAAGCAGATGCCATTGGCATTAAACCCCGTTTCCTTTAATGATTCAATCAATAAAATACCAAGGCTAATCGGTACGCCTTTACGGCGTGATAATACCGATGATAACAACGCATTTTTAACTTTGAAAAAAGCCTTCCAATCGCCGCTAAATTTTTGCACATGGTATAGGTTATTAAGTAGTCCGCTTAATTTTTCCATATTGTTATCAGCGTAACTTGATAACTGAGACTTGATAACAATCAGTTGTAAACGCATCGCGTCTTGAAGCTCAACTGCTGAATGCCCTGTAATTTCAGATTCAGCCATTCCAGCCAACTGTAAAAGAGAATAAGCGCTATAATCTATTCCTTCATGAATAAAACTGTTAGTAAACACAGTTTCTTCAAGCGTCTCTTTTTCATCTAATTCCACTGTTTACCCCACTAATAAAATAGCTTGTTTAGTGAATGCTAATTTAGCGATATAAGCAAGCCAACCAAACGCACCAATAAAAGATAACCATTGAATATGTGTTTTAGTATTTGGGTTTAATGACACTTGTACCATAGTAAAGTAGGCAACAAATGCGATTATTTTTTCCAATAACCAATATCCACCTAAGGAGAATGGATTCCAATGTACTAGTACCATTAAGGCAATACCTAATAAAATAATAGCTAGGTGAGTATGGGTATGGATTTTTTTATAAATTGGCTTTTGTGCATTAGCATGATCCGTCTTTAACCAATAAAAACGGATGATATAAAGCACGATCGCTAATACGATAAAACTCATATGAGTATGTTTTAAAATGTTATACATTGTTATCCTTGCCCTAAACCAATTGACTCATTGATATTATTTATCATTAAACTTAGTAACTTTGATCATAGCAGTGTAGTAGATTCACGCTACAAAGGTAAATGACCTAAAGTAACCCGGTCATTTTGACCGTAATCTTGCTTTGTTTGCACATCAACAAAGCCATTATCTTGCATAATTTTTTGCACTGATTGCCCTTGATCATAACCATGCTCAAGTAACAAGCTACCACCTGCAGTTAAATAATCTTTAGCTTGTTCGCAAATCAAACGAATATCCGCCAATCCACTCTCTTTGGCAGTTAACGCCGACAGAGGTTCAAATCTTACGTCACCGCTTTTAAGGTGACTATCTAAAGGGTCTATATACGGCGGATTACTAACGATAACATCAAACCTGTTTTGTACATTTTCAAACCAATTACTTTGTTTGATAATAACCTGGTTAAACCCCAGTATTTCGCGGTTTTCACAGGCTAAAGATACGGCATCAGCACTATAGTCTACACCCATACACGTTGCATTTGGCAGTTCACTGGCGAGTGCAAGAATTACCGCACCAGTTCCTGTACCAAGATCTAGAATATGTGCATTTGGGCTAGTCTTGTCTAAGGCTAGTTCCACTAATAATTCAGTATCTGGGCGAGGAATAAGTGTGCTCGCATTGACCTTAAAAGGCAGTGACCAAAACTCACGTTCACCAGTTAAATGTGCCACAGGTTGACCATTAAGGCGTTGTTCAATCAATTGCTCAAAACCTGTTTTTTGTTGCGCAGTTAAATCTCGTTCTGGCCACGTCATTAGATAAATGGTTGGTTTATCTAATACATAAGCTAATAACACCTGCGCATCTAACAAGGCTGAATCACTGCTTACCAGTGTATATTCAGCCCAGACTAATGCATCATCGATACGCAACTACAGTGCACCTTGTGCAAGTGCAGCTAGTTTATCAGCTTGGTCTTCTTGTAGGATAGGATCTAATAACGCATCTAATTCACCTTCTAATACCTCATTCAAACGGTAAATAGTCAGGTTAATACGGTGGTCACTAACACGGCCTTGTGGGTAGTTATAAGTACGAATACGTTCACTACGGTCACCACTTGCTACCAGGCTACGACGAATGTCTTGCTCTTCAGCATTGTTCTTTTCGTCTTCAACTTGTTGTAAACGTGCTTGTAAAACAGACATCGCTTGCGCACGGTTTTTATGTTGTGAGCGTTGATCTTGACACTCTACAACAGTCCCCGTTGGTACGTGTGTAATACGAATAGCAGAATCGGTTTTATTAACGTGCTGACCACCTGCACCAGAAGCGCGGAACGTATCAACTTTCAAATCAGCAGGGTTAATTGAAATCGCTTCTGATTCAGGAATTTCAGGCATAACTACAACGGTACAAGCGGATGTGTGAATACGGCCCTGTGATTCTGTTTCTGGTACACGTTGTACACGGTGACCGCCCGATTCAAACTTCATTAGACCGTAAGCGCCATCACCTTCAATTTGCATGATCACTTCTTTGTAACCGCCCTGCTCACTTTCATTACTGTTCATGATGGTCACGCGCCATTTTTTGCTGTCACAGTATTTACTGTACATACGGAATAAGTTACCTGCAAAAATAGCCGCTTCATCACCACCTGCTCCGGCTCTGATCTCAACAAAACAGTTACGGTCATCATTTGGATCTTTTGGCAGTAATAAAATTTGCAACTCAGCGGCTAATCTTTCTACAGACTCTTTAGCTTCAGTGATCTCATCTTGCGCCATTTCACGCATATCTTCATCGTCATCTTCTAGCATTAATTCTGCTGCAGCTAAGTCTTCTTGAGCCGTTTGAAAGGCTTTAAAGCACAATACTACTTCTTCTAGCTGTGAATACTCTTTAGTTAATTCACGATATTTATCTTGATTACTGATCGTATCAGGGTCACCTAATAGCGCTTGTACTTCTTCATAACGTTCAACTAATATTTCTAACTTTGCAACAATAGATGCTTTCATTTTTATCTCTTCTTATGAATAGTTCAGCAGCGAAACTACTGAGTTATCTCTTTATAATTCGTCTTGTTGGCTTAAACCGAGTGTTAACCTTAATAAAGCTAAATCTTGTTCATTACCTGTTTGGCTGACCGTAGTCAGAGCTTGGCTAGGATGATGAATAAGTTTATTGGTTAATTTAAACGCCAACTCTTTTAATACTTTTTCACTGTCGTTACCGTTCGCTAATGAAGTAATAGCACGTTGTAATAATTCATCTCTTAATTGCTCACTGTTTTGGCGATATAATCGAATGCTCTCTACCGCTTTTAATGACTCTTGCCACGCCATAAAGTCGCTAACACCTGCGACAATAATTTTTTCAGCTTCAATGGCGGCTTCTACTCGTGCTTGTTTATTCTCTTCTATAATGCCCTGTAGGTCATCAACACTATATAGATACGCATCATTTAACTCTGCGACCTGCTGTTCTATATCTCGAGGCACTGCAATATCGATAAATAACATTGGCTGATGGCGACGATCTTTTAACGCACATTCCACCATACCTTTACCAATGATAGGTAAAGGACTCGCGGTGGATGAGATAATAATATCTGACTTAGCCAGATGATTAGGAATTTCTTCTAAGGTAATTGCATTAGCGTTAAACTGCTCTACTAACCCCATTGCACGCTCTAAAGTACGATTAGCAATAGTGATATTTGGCACTTCATGTTCTAGTAAATATTTGCCAACCAACTCAATGGTTTCGCCTGCACCAATTAACAACACACGACTTTTCTTTAAATCACTGAATATTTGTCGAGCTAAAGAAACGGCAGCAAACGCAACTGAGATTGCATTGGCACCAATTTGAGTGTCGGTACGCACACGCTTTGCCACACTAAAGGCATATTGAAACCATTTGTTTAAGGTTTTACTAACCGCTTTCGCTTGACCAGCAGAAGCAAAGGCTTGCTTAATTTGCCCAAGAATCTGTGGTTCACCTAATACTAAAGAGTCTAACCCGCATGACACACGAAATAGGTGATTAACGGCTTGTTGATCTTGGTAGCTATAAAAGTTCTGGTCAAAAGCACCCGCTTCAATGCCATGGAAGTCTGTTAACCATCTTAAAATGGGTGTTATATCGTGTCCTTCATAATGGCAGTAAATTTCACAACGATTACAAGTAGAAATAATAACTGCCTCTTTAACAAGAGGTTGAGATAACAAATCTGCATAAGCCACCATCAAAGAGTCAGGTGCAAAAGCAACTTTTTCTCTCAGTTCAACTGGTGCAGTTTGATGGTTAATTCCTAACGCAAATAATGGCATTTATATAATTCACAGAAACAAGAAATGGAGCAAAATAAAGAGCTGAATTCTACGTAAATTTACCACAAATTTAAAGCGAACTCTGTTTCTATGGTGTATTTAGTTTTAAAAACAAACAATTTTGCTATAACTTTTACTTTATAAAACAGAATAGCAAAATTTCTGCGCTAATATTTTTACATGTCAGCTTCGCTTGGGTATTATCAAGCACTGATTTTCTATCACTAAATTATTGAAGAGCCCATGACTATTAAAAAAATATTTGCCAGCCTTGCGATTACTTTCTCTCTTTCAGGGTGTTCTTACTTATACAATACCTTTGTATATCAAATCGATGTAGTTCAAGGAAACTATATAGACAGTGAAAAATTAGCCCAAGTTGAAATTGGTATGACACAACAACAAATCGTTTACGTGTTAGGCTCTCCAATGTTAATTGATCAATTTGATAGTAATAAATGGTATTACATTCGTTATATCAAACCAGGTGGCGAACCAGTTCAGCAGTCACAAATACTGTTAACTTTTGATGGTAATAAATTAGCCAATATTAGCAGTGATAATATCGAACAAGAAAATCCACTGGTAAAAAACCCTAAAGTGAAAAAAGAGCCAAACGAGGCCGCACAAACGGGCGACACTAAAGTTGCACCTACCACAGAATAAACCCGCTTTAACGTAAAGGAGTGTTTCGACACTCCTTAGCTCCATTCCTTGTTAATTTAAGTGCGCTACATCACTATTAATTAAGGAATTTTTCCAAGAATTGATCTACACCAAACTCCCCTCTATTAGCTTTTGCATTTTATATTTACCTCACTATGATGAAACCTCTTATCAGCAATACAAGTGAGCTAAATAACCATGAAAAATTACTCTGATACTCTGTTAGATGAAATAAAGTTACTCGCGAAATTTCCTGAAACCTCACAATTAGAAGGCTTAAAAATTCATAAAGAAGCTGACCCCAGCATCATTAAAGCGGCACAATCTCTGTTTGATAAAGGTCTTATTTCACAACAAGATGGTGGGTACTTAACCGATAGTGGCTTAGAAACTGCAGATCATCTACACCACCTATTAATCGCACTTCATTAATCTATATTATGGTTGTGGGCTGAGTACGTTGCTCGCCCTCAGCACTTCAGTTGTCGTTTTATCCATTAACAAATACTGCCCATTTATTTTGCTATGTAGATCTCTTAGTTGAGTAAATTGCGCCAACAAGGTACATTCTCCCTTTTGATTCTGTAAAGGTTATTCTCGCTATGAAAGTTATCTCATTTAATATTAACGGGCTACGCGCACGTCTACATCAATTACAAGCAGTAATCGATAAACACCAACCTGATGTAATTGGACTTCAAGAGATCAAAGTACATAATGACGCCTTCCCTGTTGAAGCAGTAGAAGCTATGGGATATCACGTTTATTTCCATGGTCAAAAAGCCCATTACGGTGTTGCTATGTTATGTAAACAAAAACCAACTGATGTGCAATATGGCTTCCCTACTGATAATGAAGAGCATCAGAAACGCATGATTATGGTGACTGTGCCTGATGAAGATGGACAGCCAGTGCGAATTTTAAACGGTTATTTCCCACAGGGTGAGAATCAAACCCATGAAATTAAATACCCGTATAAGCGTCAATTTTATCAAGATTTAAATACATATCTGAATGAGCATCATACTGCCGAGGAAAATGTTATCGTGATGGGTGATATTAATATCTCACCATTAGATCTAGATATTGGTATTGGCGAAGCAAATGCTAAACGTTGGTTACAAACAAAAAAATGTAGCTTCCTACCTGAAGAGCGTGAATGGTTAGCAACCTTAATGAAGTTTGGTTTCACAGATACCTTCCGTTTATTACACCCAGAAGAAGATCAAAAGTTTAGTTGGTTTGATTATCGTTCTCGTGGTTTTGATGATAACCGTGGTTTACGTATTGACGTGGTATTAGCAACCCCAGCATTGGCAGAGAAAACCGTTGAAGCAGATATCGATTATGAATTAAGAGGGATCGATAAACCATCAGATCATGCTCCAATCTGGACTGAATTTGCTTAACCCCTTAACCTAATACTCAAAAGGCTCAAGTATCACTTAATTATCTCCAATTTAAGTGAAACTTGAGCCTTTATTTTTAATCGTAAAAAATAACTAGGTTTTCTTAGGCCATTTTAATAAATTACAATCTTCTAACTCTGCTAATTTTTCCTGACAAGCTTGTAAATGAAACAACTCACCTAAACTTGGCGCAGCACTAAAGTTAAATGCCTGTTCTTGATAGACAAATTGAATTTGAAAAGCATGTAAATATCCACGGTCATAACGGTGTGCATCTTCCGTTGCATAGATAGGATCACCACAAATCGCACTGCCTATACTTTTTAACGCCACACGAATTTGATGTGTTTTACCTGTTTTAGGCTTAACCACAAACAAACGTTTACCTTCTCCTAATGAAAAACTAAAAAACTGTGTGATCGCTAAATTCTCAGTATTTCTAGTTAGTTTCCACATTGAACGACGTGATTTTTCCATGCCACCTTTAATTAAACCTTGAGACTTTTTAGGTTTTTTATCTGCAATGGCTAAGTAAAATTTTTGAATATCCTGACTTTTAAATAATTCTGACAACCGGTTTGCCGCTACTGATGACTTAGCTAATAATAAAATGCCCGAGGTCATTTTATCTAAACGATGCACACTGAATAACTTCTGTTTGAAATAACGTTCCGCGGCAACTACTACCCCAAACTCACCATCTTCACTATGAAAGTTAATACCGGGATGTTTATTGATGACTACAAAATCATCTTCTTCTGATACAACTGAAAAGTATGTACTTTCTACTGTGATTGCCTCTTGCATCGCTACCCTATTATTCATCAAAGACTAAATTCTGCGCCGCACTATAAGCTAAATTACTCAATAATTGTGGCAAAATCGCTAATATTTCATGGTATTCAGGTAATTGGTCAACTATCGCTAAGAATTGCGGGTCATTAGCATCCACGGGAGCAAGTTTGGTTAATAGTAAAATAGTTGTCTGTAATATATTTTCACTATTACTATCACCTTCCACTGATTCCCATTGTTCGCTAAACACTTCAATAGCCGCTAAGAAACCACTAGCAAATTGAACTGCTTGTTCAGTTAACTGTTTATCTGGGGTTAACCAATCATGACATTGTAATCCATTCAGCGGAATCGCTTCTTGATAAGATGCTTGAATTTCATTGCTAAGCGCGAGTACTTTTTGCGCATAGTTAGTGGCTTGTTGTTCATTATCAAAAGTCATCTCCGCATCAGCTTGCCACAGATAACTTAACCATTGATCCAAATCTAATAACTCTGGCAGAGCCTGCACACTACACATGAAACCAATTTGATAGTAACTAGTGTGTAAGCCTTTTATACTATTAAATTGACCATTCAGTTCGATAAAATCAAACAATGCCATTTTTTGATTGTCGGGCATATTAACTCCTAGTAGTAGTGTGTTTAGTATGAAATATTAATACTATATATTTGAGATATAAAAAAGCCTACTTAAAAGTAGGCTTAATCGATATATCTATAAAGATGTATATTAGCTTTTAAGCCTAATATAGAACGTTTGATAGATCGTATAAATCTTGACGGAATGGACGTTTCATTTCAGTTAGACATTCGATGATGTCATGGTCAACCATCTCACCACACTTAATACCAATACAACGTGCACTCTTACCAGCCATCAGTAGATCAACAGCGTAAGCACCCATACGGCTTGCTAAAATACGGTCAAATGCCATTGGTGCACCACCACGTTGGATATGACCTAATGTTGTCGCACGTGTTTCACGTTTAGTTCTTTGTTCGATACGTTTTGCTAAAGCAGTCACATCAGTAATGTGCTCAGTAATAGCAACAATCGCGTGCTTTTTACCTTTTTCTTCGCCTAATTGAATTTGTTCAATTAATTTATCTTCATCGAAATCAACTTCAGGAACGATAACGTACTCACTACCACCAGCAATCGCAGCCCATAGTGTTAAATCACCACAGTAACGTCCCATCATTTCTACAATAGAGATACGGTTATGTGATGAAGAGGTGTCACGTAAACGGTCCACTGCATCAACAATCGTATTTAAACAAGTCATGAAACCGATAGTGAAATCAGTACCCGCAATGTCATTATCGATTGTGCCAGGAATACCGATACATGGGTAACCCATTTCGCTTAATTTTAATGCACCCATGTATGAACCATCACCGCCAATAACGATTAATGCTTCAATACCGTGCTTTTCTAATTGCTGAATCGCTTCTTTACGAACACTTTCTTCTTTAAATTCTGGGAAACGAGCTGTTCCTAGAAATGTGCCGCCGCGATTAATAACATCAGATACTGAATGACGATCCATTTGTTCGATTTTATCTGCATGTAATCCTGCATAACCATCATAAATACCGAACACTTCGATATCGTGAGAAAGACAAGTACGTACTACTGCTCGCACTGCAGAATTCATACCCGGCGCATCGCCACCACTTGTAAGCACACCAATTTTTTTAATCACAATTTACCTCAACCAATTACACTAATTGATAAAAACCATAAGACTATTGCCATATAGACTATGATAATCATCTATAAAATTAAAACTTTTATATTTTAACTCAAGTTAAATGTAGTTTTCTACATGAGTTGCAGAAAGTAAACGTCCAGAACCACATCAATTTTGTTAAAATAGCTAATATTTAATCATTGGTTTTTCATGTAAACAACCTCTGATACTTCGTGCCTCAAGCATACAATATCTGAAGGCTGTAGAATAACAATATTATGCATTTTCTTGTTAAAAAGGCCTTTCTTTGCTTTTTTATTAATCTGGATCAGTAATCTTTTTTAAATTGTCACAAAGTTGCAATAAGTAGGCTATATTGTGTTTAACAAATAAAAGGAGAAGAAGATGAAAAGTAAAAAGAAAACGTTAAGAAACAAACATATTTGGTTTTCAGTATGGAACCCAAAAACAACTCAAATGAGCCCTAAATGCGATGCTGGCTATCGCCCAATTAGACAATCAACTCGATAAAAAACCATTAATAAATAACACAAGGTTTATTAAAACCTAATTCCCCGTTCCCATAATACCTTTTCGAATAGATACAAAAAAGCAGGTTATAAAACCTGCTTTTAAATACCCTTTATAATCTCTATAAATTAACCTAGTTTATCCGATGCTACCGCATATGACGGATCTTCAATTAGGTTCATTTCCACTAGTACACCTGCTTTATGCAATAACTTTCGACAGTCTTTACTTAGGTGACGAATATGCAGTTTTTTGCCTTCTTTTACATAGCGCTCGTTAAGTACACTAATCGCTTCAATAGCAGAATGGTCTGCTACACGACAGGATGCAAAATCAACCGTCACATGACGAGGGTCATTTTTAACGTCGAATAATTCTAAGAAATTACTCACAGAACCAAAGAATAATGGGCCATTGATAGCGTAAGATTTTTCAGTTTTATCTTCATTTTCAGCAACATTTGCATGGATATGACGAGCATGTTCCCATGCAAATACCAATGCAGAAACAATCACACCAACAAAAACAGCAATAGCAAGGTCAGTGAACACAGTTACCGTACTTACTAATACAATCACAATTGCATCTTTAACTGGCACATTACGCATCATTTTGAATGAAGCCCATTCAAAAGTACCTAATACAACAATAAACATCACACCCACTAATGCAGCTAGCGGTACAATTTCAATTAAACCAGATGCAAATAAAATAAACGCTAATAACGCAAGTGCAGCGGTAATACCAGATAAACGACCACGTCCACCTGAGTTAATGTTAATCATAGACTGACCAATCATCGCACAACCACCCATGCCACCAAATACGCCATTCACCATATTTGATGCACCTTGAGCAACACACTCTTTATTAGGACGGCCACGTGTCCCTGTCATCTCATCAACAACGGTCAAGGTTAATAGAGATTCAATTAGACCAACTGCAGCTAGAATCAGAGAGTATGGCAAAATAACGTGTAATGTTTCTAAATTGAACGGAACCATTGGAAGCGCAAAGGTTGGTAAATTACCCGCAATTGTCGCATTTTCATCGCCACTCATACTTTGTAGAAAGTCTAATACGGTGCGAGTTTCTAATGCAGGAACAAAATAAACTAACAAAGTCACGACCACAATCGCCACTAATGTAGAAGGCACTGCGTTAGTTAACTTAGGTAAAAAGTGGATAATCGCCATGGTTAACGCGATTAAAGCTAACATGATATAAAGTGCATTGCCCTGTAACCAAGTTAAGTTACCCGCGGCATCTTTCACTTTAAATTGACCTAGTTGCGCTAAAAAGATAACGATAGCTAAGCCATTCACAAAACCAATCATCACTGAATGTGGCACCATACGAATGAATTTACCAAAATGCAAAACACCACATAAAATTTGGAATAATCCTGCCAACATAACCGCAGCAAATAGATACTCAACACCGTGTGAGCTTACTAATGCAACCATTACAACAGCCATTGCTCCGGTTGCGCCAGAGATCATACCTGGACGACCACCAAAGATAGAGGTGATTAAACCAACCATAAATGCCGCATATAAACCAATCATTGGTTCAACACCTGCAACAAAGGCAAAGGCCACTGCTTCTGGTACCAGTGCCAAAGCAACTGTTAAACCTGAAAGCACATCATTTTTAACACTGCTTTTATTTATTTGGGGGAATTCAAACACCGCTGTTGTTCCTTTTTAGGGGTAAAATATAGGGCGCGTATTATAGCGCCCATTTAAGGTAACAGCAAAACAAACAAATTTTAATTTGTATGTTGTTTAAGCGCTGAGTTCAGCTAGCTCTTGTTGTAGATTATCGTCTGTTAAATGCATATCAATATAGCGTGATTTTTTCTTCTCTTTTAGATAAGTTAAATCCACCACTACTAAGCCATCGATACAATTATTAAAGTCCGGATCAATATTAAAATCAACAAACTGCACACCACCTTCATGGCACAATTCAGTGTATTGTTTATATAAGGTTGGCACACTGACCCCCATATTATTCATCATGGTTTTTAATTTCATAAAGTCTTTAGCGTAGTTTTCACCAGTGAAATAACTTAACAATTCGTTGTCTAACTCATCTGAAATATTATAGGCATTTCTGGGTTGAGCCAGGTCCCCCTGTGCAGGAAAATATAGCTGATAAAAATAGACTAGATACGCATGTGCCTTTTTAGGTAATGAAGCACTTAAAGAAACAGGCCCAAATAGATAACGAATATCTTTATTCATGGCTAAATAAGCACCAATTCCCTGCCATAGATAATCTAAGCTGCGTTTTCCCCAATACCTAGGCTGTACAAAACTACGCCCAAGCTCTATACCTCGTTCAAAATAGGGGTGCATATCTGCTTTATAGTCAAACAACTGGTCGCTGTATAAACCACTGACTCCTTTATCGCTTATTAAGCGTGAAGTAGTGGTAAAACGATAAGCACCTACTAATTCTAACTGCTCTTTATCCCACAAAATAATATGAAGATATTCAAAATCAAACTCATCTAGATCGCGTTTTTCTCCAGTACCTTCACCAACAGCACGAAACGTAACTTCTCGACAACGCCCTAGCTCTTTTAAAATAACCCCATGATCGGGTTTTTCTAAGAGGTAAATATTCTTGCCATCAGAGGTGCTGCCTAATAACTGACATTTCTCAATAGCATGCTTTAATTCCACCCGTGGAACAGGATGAGCAATTACCGATTCTGTTTTAAAGTAACTTCGCTGCCCTTTTGCTACTCGATAAACCTCTTTCTGTAATAGGTTTACTTTTACTTTAGTTGATAGTTTATTTTTACCATAACTTTCAAAAGGGATTAACTTACCAATTCTGACATTGATGCTTTGCTCGTTATGTTTAAACATCTCTTTAACGAGTAACAAACTCGCTAATGGTTTGTAAAAGAAAGAAGAGGCATAAAAGGTCCAGGAGTTTCTCGCTTTAATATGTATCGGTAATATGGGAGCTTTGGCACGTGAGGCAATTTTCAAAAAGCCTTTATGCCACTGACAATCTTTAATCCCTTTTGGTGTAAAGCGAGAGACTTCCCCCGCAGGAAAGATAATTAATGCCCCATCAGCAGATAAGAAGTCATGAATATTCAGTAAATCTTGTTTGGCGGTATTACCCGACATGTTATTAACGGGCAATAATAGCTCTTGAAGTGGTTTTATTTCCATTAATAGTTCATTAGCGACCACTTTTACATCACCGCGAATCTTCTTCACTAGATGTAATAAAGCCAAACCATCTAATGAACCAATTGGATGGTTAGCAATAATCACCACACGACCAGAAACAGGTATACGCTCTATTTGTTTATCTATCGTTGCAAAACTGAAGTCAAAATAATCGAGTGTTTTCTCAATTAAATCAAAACCTTTAAGATTGGGGTAGCGTGCTGAAAATTGTACAAATTCACTTTCATGTAATAAATTTTTACATAAAGAACTTAATAATTTATGTTGTAAGGAGTTTTCCACTAGTTGTGGAAAGTACTTTTTGAACATCTCTTGACTTGAAATCATCCTATCATCACCCTTCTATCCTGTTTAAAGTAGGATAGAAAGGTAAAATGACAGGCGAGTTACAAATTTAAGACTTATTCATGACAAGTGAGTCAAACAAAATGAACAACAATCACTTTTATTTAATTTGCAAATTCTGTTTCTGCTTCCCAGGCATTTTGGTGGTATTGATAAAGCACATTACTGCCTAAATAATTAACTTTTACCTTGTCTTTATGTAAATAAAAATCTTTATTAAAGGAAAAAGCTCCTTTTAACAAAGGTAAAGTTAACCACTTCGTTGGTACATTTAACGTGTTAATCTTTGATATTCGCTGTGACGCAGATTGTCCACGTTTAGTGCCAATACTCCAGCCCCATTCACCAAATGACGGAACATTTTGATGGTACTGTTCGGTATTAAAGCCTGCTTCTTGCAACGTTTTACCAATAGAGATAAATGCAGATTGCGCATGGAATGGTGAAGTAGATTGCACAACAATAGCCCCATCACCACTTAACAAGTTTTTCAAACGATAATAGAAATTCACGCTATACATCTTATTTAAATCAGGATGGCTAGGGTCAGGCAAATCAACAATGATCGCATCAAAACTCTGTTTATTCGCTAATAAACGGTCTATAGCGATAAAGGCATCATCATTAATGACCTTCACACCTGGCTGATTAAAACTATCTTGTGTTAAACGTTTAATTTTATCACTCAGGTGAGGTGGTAATGCTTGCTCTGGGTATTTAAATAATGCGATCAGCTTAGGATCAAGATCAACCAGAGTCACTTGTTCAGGTTGCCACTTTTGAACTTCACGTAAAGCTAAACCATCACCCCCACCAATAATTAAAATATGTTGATGGCGTGCAGATACTTGCATCACTGGCTGCACTAAAAACTCGTGATAGATATGTTCATCTAAACTTGAAAATTGTAATCGACCATTAATATAAAAGTTATAGATAGGATCATAACCACCACCCAGTAAACGCTCAGTAAATACCAAATTCTGATAAGTGGTTTGCGTTTGATACACCACTTTGTCTAAATACAACATATTTTGCATCTGCTTTTGCCAGTTGTTACCGAACAAAAATACTAATACAATCAAACCACCTAAACAAAGGTGACCTACAATCAATTTTGTTCTGTGTTTTAGATGATCTTTAAAACGTACTAAAAATACAAAACCCGCAATCAAATTTAATGAAGCGGTCAGAGCGGCTGCTTGGCTGATCTCAATTTTCAACATAAACAGCACCCAAATCGCAGCACCAACACCGGCACCAATATAATCGGCACCATAAATAGTGCCTGCATTATGCGCTAAACGCTGTCCGTAAACAGTTTCTCTGATCCTTGCAATCAATGGGATCTCCATCCCGATCAAAAAACCTAAAATAAACGCAAATAGATAAGGCAGTTTGGTGGTTAACCAAGATAATGTTGCTAAAAAATCCCCTTTTAGTAGCACATCGTTAGGTATTTGGTAAGTATCAGCAATAACTTGCGGTAAGGTTTGACTAAAACCGATCACAGAAGCAATAAATAAGGTAGCACTACAACCAATCAGCGCAACAATGAGCTCTAAAAACACAAAGCCTTGAAAGGCATCTTTTACCTTTTTAGCAGCAAAAGCACCCAATCCCATGGAGACAATCATTATTCCAATAATCGCATAAATGACTGTTTCAACACTGCCTAAAATACGCGCAGAGTAATGAGATAATAGGTACTCATATATCAGACCACAACAGGCTAATGTGGCCATAATTAGAATTAAAAAAGCATCATCAATAAGTAGGTTGAGCTGTTTGCTATTGAGGGATTTAAGGCGCATACAATTAAATTCGCTTATAAAAAAGGCCATCAGATGATGGCCTAGTGACATAAAAAACTAGTGTTAAGACATTAATGCCATTAATAGGAAAGCAATGGAAAAAGAAGTTGCTAGTTCAATGGTTGCAATACCGATGTTTTGTTGATCTTCAACTTCCTCACGACGGTTAATTCCCCATAATACTAATAACTTAGCAAGACTTGTTAAAATAGTTAATAACACCATTAAGATAACGCTGATCACTACCCACTGCATCAAGCCTGTCCATAGTGAATCCATATTAAAAATAATGAAGTAACTTGCTGCAGTTACCGACATAGCGGTTGAAATAAGGTAACCACTGTAACGAATTGCTAATGCTATATGGTTATTAACCAAGGCTGTTTGGAAAGAAATACCGTTGTTTTTTGAATATTTCCACTCAAATAAACGCGTGATCACCACTAACATCACCTGTGATACAACCCAAGCAGCCACTAGTGCAATAAAGGTATCAACACTTAAGCCTTCTACCCACATGATTGCAGCTCGTACCACAATAGCAGTAGCAATCACTGAAGCTGCATCTACTAAAGCAACAGCAATATTACGATCAATAATTAAGGTTTGTTTATCAAAGGCAGGTAGTGCGTAACGATCGTGAATGTAACGACCTGCTTTAATTAAAATTAACCCTGCTAAACCGTAAGCTAACATTCCAATTAATTCAATTTCGTAAGATCCTGCAAGTTCTCCGGTGATAGCTCCACTTAATGCAATCCCCATGGCTGCTACCCCACCAGCCATACTAATACCATAAGCAAAGTTATCTTTATGGGCTAACTCATCTGCGGTATTAATTTTACCTAACATACCCATGGTATAACGAATGCCGCCTAACAATAGGATAGCAACAGCCATATCAATTGCTAGATAACCAATCAGCGATCCACTTATTTCTAATGTTGTCATTAATTCGTTCATTTTAATATCCTATTTGCCGCGACTAACACCACGAGATGTGGTTGATTTGCTGTTTCTAAAGCTACTAGAGGAAGCTTTTTGCTTCGAATAACTTGATTTCCCTGAAAAACTCGGCGCTTTCTGCGCTTGTTTACTGGCTGTAGACATGCGACTTGCACCGGTTTTAGATTTAGCATAAGGACTAGTAAAACCACCTTTATTGCCAAATTTCTTCTTCGTACGCTGTGCTAAATCATCTTGAGATTTCTTTTGTTGCGGAGAAGTATAACGATTCCTACCCACATCATTGTAATAGCTGTAGTCTCTGCGCGATGACCAGCGATCGTAACCTATTTGACGTGGAGAGATGGCAGAAAACAGAGTATAAGCCGCATACCATTGCCAGAATGAAAAGCCACTACTATTCGTTTGCCATTGACCGTAACCCGGATTACCTACCAACTGACTACCAGCACCATTATCGTCAGCGCCATTAGCTTGTAGGCTTCGTGCTTGGCTAATTGCATTAACACGCGCAAGCTCACCATCAGACATATCCGCGATAACATTTACAGGATCAGATAACGCATCATTAAATAAAGTGGGATCAGACGCTTCAATCAAGGTTTCGCTTTCGTATAATTGGGCTTCGATATCCCCTAATATTTCAGGTCTGGTTTTTAAAGTGGAAAGACGATCTGCTAAAGAGCGAAACATCGGCCCTTCTCTTGATGCATCTTTTGATAACTCAGTTAACAATGGGCTTAAGTCAGGCTTCTTCTGTTTCAGTAGCGTCGCATACTGTTGCAAAATAATCGCATTTCGAATTCGTTGAGTATCTAAGTTTGTTCCTAGATTCTCAATAAGGTAATCAGCTGTGTTAATATTTGCTTGCAAGCGGTCTGGGCGGTCATCGCCACAAGCTACTAGCAAGAAACTAAAACAAGCAATAAGAAAAACTCGCATAGGCTTTATCATTCCTTAATATTAATGTCACTTTGTGACAATACGTCAATCACTCGTTGTAAGTCTTGTGCAGTATCCACTCCTGCTGGAGGTACTTCACTAGCTACATCAACATGAATTTTATAACCATGCCAAAGTACTCTTAACTGCTCAAGTTTTTCGATCATTTCCAATGGTGATACTGATAATTGCGCGTACTGCTTTAAAAAGCTAACACGGTAAGCATAAATACCAATATGGCGTTGTAAATGACTTAAATCGACATTCTTGCCCTGTTTATTTTGTTCGGTAAAATTATCGCGATCCCAAGGTGTAGTCGCACGGCTAAAATATAATGCGAGGTTGTTTTTATCGGTTACTACTTTCACTGCATTAACATTAAAAGCGTCATCTTGATCTGTAATAGGTGCACTTAATGTAGCAACACTTGCTTGTTGATTCGCATATAAGTTATTAGCTACCTGTTTAATGACAGTAGGTGGAATTAATGGTTCATCACCTTGCACATTTACGATAATCTCTTCATCTGCAAATTGATATTGCTGACATACTTCCGCTAACCTATCAGTACCTGATTCGTGATCCTTAGAGGTTAAACAAACTTCTATATTATTAACCTCTACTAATGCATCAACAATGCGTTGATCATCAGTTGCCACAATCACTTGTTTCGCACCACTTTGTAATGCTTGATTAGCAACTCGCTCAATCATGGTTTTACCCAAGATATCAGCTAAGGGTTTAGCCGGTAAGCGAGTAGATTGATAACGAGCAGGAATAACTACAATAAATGACATGATTACTCCTCGTCAGCACTCATTTTACGCGCTTCTGTATACAGTAATGCAGGAATACCATCTCGCACAGGATAAGCCAGGTGGTCAAATTTACAGATTAATTCGTTTTTCTGTTTATCGTAAGCTAATTTTCCTTTGCATACTGGACAAGCGATAATATCCAATAACTTAATATCTAGCATTTTATTTCCTTAATCTGTGTTAACTTTTCTAAAAACGGGTCTGTAAAATCAGCGGGTAATTGACCATCAATTGGTAAATACCACCAATGAGGTTGAGCAAATGAAGTACATTTAACTGCATCTTTTTCGGTCATTAACAGTGGTTTGTCAGTATTAAATTGCGCAAAATCACTTTCACTATAAGCATGATGGTCAGCAAAAGGTATTTGCTTATCTAGGCTAAAACCTTGTTCAACTAATGTATTAAAAAAGCGTGGAGGATAACCAATCGCAGCGCAAGCGTTAACACTTTGTTTTGCTAATTTACCTTCAATACCATCCACTCTTTTACACTCAGATGCCATTAAGAACATGGTTGACTCACCTTCATGAACCGCACCATTGTTAATAATAAAATCAACATCACGTAAACGACTAACCGATTCTCTTAATGGCCCCATCGGCATAATATGTTGATTGCCGTAGCGACGTTTACCATCAACAACAACAATTTCTATATCACGTTGCAATGCATAATGTTGCAAGCCGTCATCGGTAATAATCACATTCACATCACACTGTGTTGCCAAATAATCAGCGGCATTAGAACGAACGGGGTCAACCACAACAGGGATCTGTAAACGTTGGAAAATCAATACAGGCTCATCACCGGCGATTTTACCCGAGGTATCGCTAGTAACGAGTAATGGATAATTATCTGCTTTGCCACCGTAACCACGACTAATCACACCTGGTTTATAACCTTGTTCGATCAGTAACTCACAAAGGCTAATAACAAAAGGCGTTTTACCATTTCCGCCCACGGAGATATTACCAACCACCACTACAGGTAAGGGACTTTTATAACTTTTAAGCCAACCTTGCTGAAAAGCATACCGCCGGCACACACTAATACACCGCATTAACATGGCAAAAGGCCATAATATCCATGTCCACCATTGCGTCGGCTTATACCAAAAAAGCATTAAAGCTCCCCAGCAGACTGCATCTGACTTAAGCCATGATATATTTTTCCTAGCGCTAACAGCTCATGATGTGTTCCACATTCAACTACTTCGCCTTGGTCGATCACTAAAATTTGATCCGCATGCTCGATGGTCGACAGGCGATGTGCAATGACAATGGAAGTTCTATTTTTTTGCAGTTCATCTAAGGCGGCTTGAATATGACGCTCAGACTCTGTATCTAACGCGGACGTTGCTTCATCTAGAATAAGTACAGGTGCGTCACGTAACAATGCACGCGCAATGGCTAAACGTTGGCGTTGACCACCTGATAACATAGCGCCATTTTCACCAATCACTGTGTTTAACCCTTCAGGGAAGTTATTAATAAACTCCATAGCATGCGCTGTTGTTGCGGCTTTTATGATGTCTTCTTCAGTATATCGATCTTCACTAGCGTAAGCGATATTGTTAGCAATTGTATCATTAAAAAGATGCACGTTTTGCGAGACAATTGCTACTTGGTCACGTAATGAAGTGAGTCGATACTCTTCAATGTTCTTACCATCTAATAAAATTTCACCAGAGTCAATATCATAGAAACGTGTAAGTAGATTCGCGATGGTAGATTTACCACTACCAGAACGTCCCACTAGCGCCACGGACTGCCCTGCTTTGACATTAAAACTTACATTATTTAAAGCAGGTTTATCCCCTTTTGGATAAGTAAATACAACATCATTAATACTAATATCGCCATCTGCACGGTCGACTTCGTATGTGCCTTCGTCTTTAGCTACATTCATATCTAGCATATCGAATAAACTGGTACTCGCTGAAATCCCTTTTTGAATTTCATTATTAATTTGAGTCACACTCTTAATCGGTTTCATCAGTGCCATCATTGAACTAATAATCACCACAAACGTACCCGATGACAGTGTATCCATAATCTGTGGGAAGGTAGCAAGATATAACACAAATGCTAAAGCAAAAGAGGACAGGCTTTGTATGACAGGTACACTAATCGCATTTGCACTGGCCATTTTCATCTTTTGAGAACGAACGGTATTACTGACTTTTTCAAATTTTTTGTTTTCTACTTTTTGGCCACCAAACATTAATACTTCTTTATGGCCTTTCAACATCTGCTCAGAAGAAGTTGTTACTGTGCCCATTGCATTTTGTATATTTTTACTGATCTTTCTAAAACGTTTACTCACAATGTTAATTGCTAAACCAACAATTGGCCCCACCACAAAAAACACCAATGATAACTGCCAGCTTTGATAAAACATTAATGCAATTAGCCCTATCGCTGTTGCACCTTCACGGAATACTTTAACTAACGCATTACTCGCAGCATTAGAAACTTGAGTCGCGTCATAAGTGATTTTAGATAACAATTCACCCGTATTCGTTCGGTCAAAAAATGATACTGGTAACAACATTAGCTGGGCAAACAATTGGCGTTGTAATTTCATTACAACGTTATTACCCACCCAAGCCATACAGTAAGAGCTCATAAAAGCAGCTACACCCCGTAACCCCATTACAATCACAACAAAATAAGGCATCATTTCAAGTATAGTAGGATCTTTACCAGTGAAACCATCATCAATTAATGGTTGTAAAGACCAAATTAACGCCATATCAACAGCAGCATAACCAATCATGCCAATAATGGCGCCTACTAACGCTAGTTTAAAATCTTTAATATAACTAACAAGTCGCTTTAATATTGACCAAGCGTTTTCTTTATCGTTTTTCATTAATACACCAAATAAGAGATTTAGAATGCAAGATGCTGATGATACCAATAAGATGCAAGATCTTCTCTATAAGTTTTTACTTCAATACGCTGATTTTGCACATTAAAGCGAATAAATCCAGTTTTAGCGGTTGTTAAATGTTCAACCCCCAGCTCCTGGTAACGTTCGACCACGGATTGTATAGGAAAACGCCAGCGATTTTTATACCCTGCAGAAAATACTACCCAGGTTGGTTTAACTTGTTTGATGAACGCTTCACTAGAGGAAGTTTTACTGCCATGATGAGGTGCAATCAAAATATCAGAAGCTAACTTGCTTGATTTTTGTTCCTGATAAAATGCGTTCTGCGTAGTAATCAATTTCTGCTCTATTTTTTTGCTAATATCGCCAGTTAATAAGACACTATGCTGACCGTCACTCACTTTTAATACACAAGAGTTATCATTATTATTTTTACCTAATGTGATAGGCGCAAGTAACGTCATGGTTAATTGTCCAAGATAGATGACTTGCCCAGCCAAACATTGCTGATATTGTGTAATGTCAGCCATTACGGAGCTTGCATTAAGCACACTTGCCTCGCCTGAAAAAGCTTGTGTGACGGAGAACGCATTTTGAATCACTTTAGCGCCACCAGCATGGTCATTATCGCTGTGGCTGACCATTAACACATCCAATGTTTCGACCCCTTTTGCTTTTAAATAAGGTATTAATGTACTGTTCGCAACAGCATAGTGCTCACCATAACTTGGCCCAGTATCATAAAGTAGATGTTGCCCATCACTACTGATTAAGATAGCTAGCCCTTGTCCAACATCAAACACCTCTACCTGCCATGATGCTTGTTTTTGATATGCTTTCTCCAGCCATGTCACACAACAAAAAAGTAAAAAGATCCCCATAAAACCGTAGCGAGCTTTATTACTAACCACAAAAAAACGACTGTACAAGCAACTAAACAGGTAAAGTAATGCAAATAACAAAAGACTTAATAAACTGCTTACTGAAAAATCCGATAAAGCCATGTAGCCATTTGTGAAGGGCTCTGCATAATCAAAAAAGATAACTAATAGATGATCTGCTAAAGAAAGCAATGAATAACTTATTGAATCAGAAATTAGAACAAACAACGCACCTGATAACACCACAGGAATAATCACCCAGGAGAAAAGAGGGATTGCTATCAAATTAATCATTAAAGCAAAACTACTCACTGCAGAAAAATTAATTAACTGAATCGGTAACATGAACAGTGTTAACATTAATTGCAATGACAATAAGTTTTTAACTACTAACCAGCTTTTAGCTATCAACACCTGCCACCAAGAGAGTTGTTGATTAATGGGTACTTGCCTGCCTTTCATTAACCACAAGAAAATTACAATCCCACACATAGCGGTATAAGAAAGCCATAAACTATTACTCAAGATGGCTAAGGGATCAAACAATAACATCCCCCAAAAACAGATAAACAGCAGGTCAAATAAAGCAATTTTTCGTTTACTCGACAACATGATGATGCTCAAAAGCAGCATCAATAAGGCACGTTGAGTAGGTAATGAAAACCCAGATATATATCCATAGCCAATACAAACTATCAAACCAAACACATTAGCTAATCGCCAGGATGTCCACCCTAAATGATGGATTGGCATTACCCATTTACACAGGTTGTATAACAAAATAAATGAAAAAACGAAGAGCAAACCAATATGTAAACCGGAGATAGCAAATAAGTGAGCAATACCTAAACTAGCAATTGTATTTTTATCTTGCACACTGATTAAACTTTTATCAGCAAATATTAGTGTAATAATAGCGCCTTGATGTGGTAATCCTTCGGTCAATTTTAGTACGTGATTATATATTTTAGCGCGCCATGAAATAGCCGAGTCTATGGTCATTACATGTTGTTTAATCGACGCAATATAGGCAATGTGTTGTGCATACCGCCACTTTTGACGATCAAAACCATCTGGATTGGCTTTTCCTTGTAACGCTTTAATACGCACATTGAATTGATGTACTTGCCCAGCTTGTACTATTAATGTTGGTCTAAACCAACGCATTTCAATTAAAGGACAAATAATACAAGCTTGTTCATTGATAGCGGTCATACGAGCAACAAAATAACCACTATTTTTTGTATTGATTAATGATTTAACCTGCACTGTTATGGTATTGTCTTGTGCCTTACTATTCTCAGAGATAAAACTCATTAAGGATTGATGATTATTATTTAATAAATTATCTACTTGAGTGTTATTATGGGTTGTTATCGAATGGTTAATACCAAACAAAGTGGTATAAACATAAAAACTAAAATACAGGGCTGTAATAGGAACAATGGTTAGATAGCGACATCTTGGCCAACACATCAAAATAACAATAATATAGGCACAACTAAGTAAACCACTCTCATTTAGTAACTGTGGCCAATATAGAGTGGTAATAAAAGTAACAATAGACAAGCTTATTGTTATGCGCATTTCTTTCCATTTAAGTAGATAAAGTTTAATTATATGCCAAAAAAATTTATTAAACGTTTTTCCCCAAATCCGGAGACATTAAAGTCACATCCTCATTTGCAACGTTTTGGTTCAAAATTACAAAATCCTAATCTCTGGCATTTAAATCGACGTAGTGCTGCTGGTGCGGTTGCTGTAGGTTTATTTTGTGCTTGGATGCCAATGCCATTTCAAATGTTATTAGCGGCATTCTTAGCGATGTTTTTCTCAGTGAATATGCCTATCTCTGTTGCTTTAGTTTGGGTATCAAACCCGCTTACTATGCCACCACTGTTCTATTGTGCTTATCGTTTAGGCGCATTTATTCTACATGCACCTTTATTAGATTTTCATTTTAAGCTGTCATATCATTGGATCGTTAATGCCATAGAAACCATCGCCCCGCCACTATTTTTAGGTTGTGTGATCCTAGGATTAATCAGTGCAGGATTAGGTTATTGGGGGTTTACTCTATTTTGGCGCTATAGTTCGATTCAAAAGTGGAAAAAACGTAAATCTTATAAGAAACATTAAGATAAAAAATAAATAATTCGAATTTATATAGAATTTACTTTACTCTATTATTTTTATAACCTCTCTTCTCATCATAATGATTAAATTAGAATATGGATATTGCATGAAAATACATCAAAAAGCGATTTCAACATTATTGTTAACGGCCTTATCAACGCCGGTTTTTGCGGAACGTTTAGTGAACCCAGAGTCTGGCTATAACAATGATTATATTAGTATAACTGGTTTCTTAGGCTCCCGTATTGACCTAGATTATGATGATGGTACAGATATAAACGATCCAGATGATGGAGCACGTTTTGCACAAGCAATTGCATTAAACTGGAGTTATAAAGAAAATTCAGAGGGCGAGTTACTCTTCTCTAACAGCGTTCGCTCTTCTGGTGATACAGATATTTACCTTCAATACTTACATTTTGGTGGCCGTATCTTATTCCAAGATATCTCACCTTTCTCCACCAGTATCGCCTTAGGCGTGGGTGGTACACATATTTTACCAGATGACGATGATTACAGTTCAGCTTACGCTTTTTCAGCAAGTGCAGCCGTGGGTATGCGTTACCAATTAAATCAACATTTTGCACTGCGTAGTGATTTCAGAGTATACGGCACACTATTACGTGAAGGCCATACAGAGTCTTTCTGTAGTGGTGAAGATTGTGCAGATGGTTACTTAATTGAAGCAGAATTATTAGCGGGTATTGAATACAAGTTTTAATATTTGTTGAATTAATCAACATTTAATAATTAATTTAAGCAGCATAATAAAAGGCCAATTAGTTCAACTAGTTGGCCTTTTTATTTTCTATTGTGCTAATGCTTTAGTCACTTTCTCATACAGATCAACAGCTAAATCTGGCAATGCTAACAATCTGTTTAATTGTACTTTAATGAGTGCTACACGTTTTTCATCTAAACGTTTGAATTGAATTAAAGGCGTAATTAAACGAGACGCTACTTGCGGATTTTGACTATTCAACTTAATCAACTGATCCGTTAAAAATGCATAACCACTACCGTCAAGGTTATGGAAGCGATAAGTATTATTTTGTGCAAAGGCACCCACTAATGAACGTAAACGGTTCGGATTACTAAAATCAAAACTACGATGACCAAACAATGCCTCAATGTTTTTCAGTACATTATCAGATGGCATACTTGCTTGTAGTGCAAACCATTTATCCATCACTAAGCCTGTTTCAAACCACTTATCATCAAAGGCTTGCATGACAGATGCACGACACTCTAATAAACCACTGTTTGCAGCATTTAAAGCACCAAGATAATCAGTCATGTTATTACATGCTTCAATTTGTGCTAAAACGTATTCGTTTGCTAACTTTTTATCTACACGCGCAATAAATGCCAGCGCACTATTTTTTAGTTTACGTTTTGCAATATCTTCTATATCTGGTTGATACGCTTTTAACTCGTTATGGCGTAAGTATGTGTCTACAAATAATTCATGCAGTTGCGTAGCGATCTCTTGCAACATAAAGTCACGCGCTGTGTGTATTGCATCAATGTCGACAACATCAAATAACTCACGTGCACCGTTTTCACTGGTAAATGCAAACATATCAGCCACTAATGATGGATCTAAATCTTCACTTACTAATACAGATTTAAAACCATCAATAAAGATTTCTGGTAACGATAGCATTTCTGCATTCTGTAACGCTTTGACGTTTTTAACCAAGTATTTGTTAAATAGCGTTTGTCCTGCATCCCAACGAGAAAATTCGTCACTAGCAAAACTCATAATATCCAATAACTGTTCATCACTGTAAGCATATTGATATTTCACAGGTGCAGAGAAACCACGGAATAAACAAGGAACCGGCTTGGTTAATACATTCTTAAATACAAAAGTTTGCTCTGTATGAGTGAGGCTTAGTACTCGGTTAGTTTTTCCCGGTAATAACTCAATAGCATTACCATTACTGTCCAACAGCTCAATATCAACTGGAATATGTAGCGGCAGTTTTTTCTTTTGATCCGCAGTTGGTAGTGTCTTCTGTTTAAAGGTGATTTGGTAAGTATGGTCTTTACTGTTGTAATGATCCGTAACATACACTTGTGGTGTACCCGATTGCGAATACCAACGTTTAAATAAAGTTAAGTCGATACCACTTGCATCCTGCATTGCAGCAACAAAGTCATCACAGGTAACGGCTTGTCCATCAAAACGCTGTACGTACAACTGCATACCTTGTTGGAACTTATCTTCACCTAATAGAGTATGCATCATACGGATCACTTCAGAGCCTTTTTCGTATACCGTTAAGGTGTAGAAGTTATTCATCTCCATGACACTTTCAGGACGAATTGGATGCGACATAGGCCCAGCATCTTCGGCGAATTGATGGTCACGCATAGTCATTACATTGGCAATACGGTTAACACTTCGGCTACCTAGATCAGAACTAAACTCTTGGTCACGGAATACAGTTAACCCTTCTTTCAAACTCAATTGGAACCAATCACGACAGGTAATTCGGTTACCAGTCCAGTTGTGGAAGTATTCATGGCCAATAACCGCTTCGATACCTAAGTAGTCTTGATCCGTTGCACTTTGTGAGTTCGCTAATACAAACTTAGAGTTAAAGACGTTTAGGCCTTTATTCTCCATGGCGCCCATATTGAAGAAATCAACGGCCACAATCATGTAGATATCTAAGTCATACTCTAAATTAAAGCGTTGCTCATCCCACTGCATTGATTTTTTCAGGGAGACCATTGCATGTTGTGTTTTATCTAAGTTACCTTTATCAACAAATAAGGCGAGTTTTACATCTCGGCCACTTTTAGTAATAAAGTTATCTTCTAGGCAATCGAAATCACCAGCCACCAGCGCAAATAGGTAAGCAGGTTTAGGGAACGGATCAACCCATGAAACAAAGTGACGTCCATTTTCTAAATCACCTTGATCTACCTGGTTACCATTTGATAATAAATACGGATACAGTGCTTTATCGGCAATCACTTTAGTACTGAATTTAGCTAATACATCAGGGCGATCTAAATAATAGGTAATACGTCTAAAACCTTCCGCTTCACATTGTGTACAGAACGCATCGCCAGATTTATACAAACCTTCAAAAGCTTGATTAGCAACAGGATCAATTTCAGTGTTAATTTCTAACGTAAATGAAGCAGGCAATTGATTAATAACAATACCATCTTCAGCTAGTTGGTAATCTGAATATTCAACACCGTCTACTAGAAGGGAAACTAAGGTTAATGCTTCACCGAATAAAAATAACGGTGTGTTATCAGTACTAACACGCGTCACTTGGCTAATAGCTTTTACTTTTGTTTGGTTATCAAACAGATCAAACTCAAGGTCAATAGTGGAGATAGTGTAATTTGATGGACGGTAATCACTAAGGTGTTTTTCATGCGGATTTCTTTCAATAACTTCTTCTACGAGAGAGTCAGATTGGCTCATTTTTATACACTCTTAAATCAGGGAAATTAATACGGTTAATATACAAGAAGGCTGCTTATTTACTAAGCCTTATTTGTATACTAATAACAATCACATTCATTACATTGTTTATTTTACTGGTTAAAAACTTATTTCATTTTCATCACTAACACAAAAGAAACTCACCTTTGTAGCAACTTATTATTAGAGTTAAGTATTACCGCCTAAAAGTTGAACAATTTATGTAATGCCAGTGTTATAACCACGACAATATATTTACGTTTATTTTTTATTTATTGTTAATATTCAATCACAAATAGGGGAAATTGATCAGCTTTTATTCACTTTGCACAAGAGTAAATCGGCTAACAACAATTTAGGCTCTGTATTTGTATCAGACTTCCCCTTATTTTGTAAGTTCCATGTGCATATTAATAATGCCTTCCTCAATATCACGCTCTATTTTAAAACCAAGTTTTTTAGCTAATTTAGCCATACCAATATTGTTTAACATGGTCATGGCGACTAAATAACGTGTACCCTTTGATTGTTGATAAGCAATCATCTTATTTAACAATAAAGACCCCATGCCTAACCCTTGTAAACCTCGACTTACTATCATGCCAAATTCTGCTTCAATATTATCGGGGTCGGTAGACGCTCGAATTACAGCAACAATATCCTGCTCCTCTCCGTCAACATAATTAACCGCAATAAATGCCATCTCTCTTTCATAATCTATTTGAGTCAGCATGGCCATCTCTTCATGAGTCATGGAACCACGTTGTGAAAAATAGCGTTTATAACGATCTTCTTTAGTTTGGCTATTATCGAAAAGTTGATGACGGACCTCATCTTCAGCAGTAATTGGTCTTAATAAAATAGTTTGTCCATTTTTTAGATCAATGGTTTCTTCGAGGTGTTTCGGATAAGGGCTTATTGCAAAACGACAAGGTAAATTGGCTTCACTCTGAAGCAAAGTGATCTGGCTATCGACTATGGTCACTTTATTGCCAGCCACTAATACTGGGTTTAAATCTAAATCTTCAATTTCAGGATTATCTAATAACATCTGAGACAACTGAATTAGCATCAAGCATACTGCCTGCATATCAAAATCCTGCACTTGTTGCTTCACTTTTATTTTTTTATCTTTAATACCTTGAATCACCAAATACCGCGCTAATGCCATGTTTAAAGGCGGTAACGCAACCACTGCATTTTCTAATGTAGTTTGTAAGTCCCTGGTATCACTGTCTTGAGAAATAGCAATCACAGGCCCAAAGATAGCATCCTGCTTAATCATAACGCGTAACTCAAGAGCCAAACCAGAAGCCACCATTTTTTGTAGGGTAAACCCGGTCAACTGTGCATCCGGTAATGATTTTTTTACACGCTCAGTGATCGACCTTAGCGCGGAGTCTAGTTCACGCGCATTATTAATATTTAACATGACCCCATGAACTTGCGATTTAAACTGAATATCCGGCGAGTTAATCTTAACCGCTAACGGATAACCTATGATTTTTGCTTTCTCAATGGCATCTGTAATATCCATAGCAATATGCGTTTCGATGGTATTAAGATGATAAGCATCGAATAACGGTTTAGTACAATAAGTACTGAGTTTAACTAGCTGCTCATTATCTCCTTGGTTTCGTTCAATAAGCATCTCTTTAATGAAATTTGTTGCAGCATTTGCATCGTAGACAATATGTTCGGGCACACTAGTTGGTGTTTCCATTAACAGTTTTTTATTGCGACGATATTGTACTAAATGCATAAACGCAGTGCTCGCACCGGTAGGCGTTCTAAAAGTAGGAATGCGAGCGTTAGCAAAGATTTGTCGTGCTGGTCTTGCGGCAGCTTCTCCGGTCCAGTTAGTTAAAATATTAATTTGCTTACGTCTAGGGTGTGCTTTAATCGTATCAACAATCGCTAACGCCGTCTCTTCACTATTCGATAAAGCAGAGGGAGAATGAATAATTAAAATAGCATCTACCTGCTCACTATCCATCAGGTGTTTTAAGGCTGTGGCATAACGTGTTGGGTCTGCATCTCCGATCATATCAATAGGATTATTGTGCGACCAATTATCCGGTAAACAAGCATTAAGCTTATCCATTAACGGGGCATCAAGCTCTGCTAAACGCCCTCCTTCTTCTACTAGGTTATCAACAGCAAGCACGCCCAACCCGCCGCCATTACTGACTATGGCTAAACGTTCACCATGTAATGCACGGGAATAAGCAAGCGTTTCAACCGCAGCAAACAACTCGTGTAAATCATGTACACGCAACATACCCGCCCGTTTAATGGCAGCATCATAAACACTATCGTGTCCAAATAAGCCACGGCTATGTAACGCAGCGGCTTTTGCCCCTAATAAAGAGCTGCCAGACTTAATGACTAACACGGTTTTATGTAAAGCAATGGCACGTGCAGCAGAGACAAAGGCGCGAGCATTATCAATATTATCTATGTACAACAAGATGGATTGCGTCTTACTGTCACGCGCAAGATAATCTAACACTTCAGGAAAACCAATATCCTGCGCATCACCTAATGAGACAAAAGCTGAAAAACCAATGCCTTTACTGCTCGCCCAATCCAATACTGTGGTGCACACAGCAGCTGACTGTGAAACAAAAGCAATATTTCCTGGTAATGCATTACAATGGGCTAAACTGGCATTCAATAAACTATGCGGATTAATCACACCTAAACTACTCATGCCTAATAAGCGAATATGATGTTGTGTCGCTAAGCGGTAGATTTCATTTGAAGTACTTGCTTGTCCTTCAGTGGCAACAATAATAGCAGCAACACAGCCTTTATCAGCCAAGGCAACAAGAATATCTGGAATACGTGCTTCATTGGTACAGATCACCGCTAAGTCCGGCACGATCGGTAAATCGGCAATGGTTTGATAGGCTAATACACCATGTACTGAACGGTGTTTGGGAGTGACCGGCATAATAGGGCCATTAAAACCTGCCGCTAACAGGTTATTCATGACTAAGTACCCTGCCCGCTTAATATTCACGGATGCTCCAATAACAGCAACAGACTTAGGGTTAAAGAAGTGCTTCAATGACTGCAAACTCATAACAAACCTATCTCATACAGTGAGTATAAATACCAAGAACGAATAGTTTACCTATTCAAATAGAAGTTGCTGTGTTTTTTAAATAAAGTAAGAGGCTTATCATCTATTTTTGTAGGATATCCTTAATTTTATATTCACTTCAAGCAGCTCTTTTTAAAAGCAAAACCACTAATTAAAATAAGTCTATTAATTATAATTCCATGGTTGTAAAAATAACTCAGTTGTTTTTGCATTTAAAGTAAGAATTCCATTGCACCGCGCAGCTGATCACCATAAACTCGCTGTTTTGTCTGAGTGGAGTCAGTTGTGCCTTTTGTTGTTGAATCTAAAAAAATTATCAAGCTTAGCCTGCCTTTATTTATTGCGCAGTTTGCTCAAACAGCGATGGGTTTTGTTGATACAGTCATGGCCGGTGGTGTCAGTGCAACAGACATGGCAGCGGTAGCGATAGCAGCAAGTATTTGGCTACCCTGTATCCTGTTTGGTGTGGGTGTATTGATGGCTTTAATTCCATTAACAGCACAAGCTCATGGTGCAAATGATTTAGCGAACATCCCTAAAACCGGACAACAAGGTTTATACCTTTCGTTATTACTATGTATCCCCGTTGCTATAGTATTATTCAATGCCAGTTCATTAATGGTGATCATGGAGATTGAAGACCGTTTAGCAGAGATCACCACACACTATCTGTATGCAATGATTTTTGCCATTCCCGCTTTTCTCATCTTCCAAGCGCTACGTAACTATATTGAAGGATTATCGCTGACTAAACCTGCAATGGTCATTGGCTTTTTAGGATTATTACTTAACATTCCATTAAACTGGATGTTTGTATATGGTGAATGGGGTGCGCCAGCATTAGGCGGTGTTGGTTGTGGTGTGGCGACAGCTATTGTTTACTGGTTTATGTGTATCGCCCTTGCTGCCTACGTGTATTACACGCGAAAATTAAAACATTACCCATTGTTTACGCAATTTACTAAGCCAGATTTCAAGCATATTTATCACATTACTAAACTCGGTTTGCCAGTCGCTGTTGCACTGTTTTTTGAAGTTACCATCTTTGCTGCCATTGCAATATTAGTCGCGCCTTTAGGGGCAAATGTGGTTGCTTCACATCAAATCGCCATTAACTTTTCCAGTATGATCTTTATGTTACCTATGAGTATCGCAAACGCCGTCAGTATCCGCGTTGGTTTTAACTTAGGCAAACAAAGTAATAATGGTGCAAAGCAAGCAAGTTATGCTGGTTTAGCGATTGGCTTAGGTCTTTCAATGGTCACCGCCCTATTCAGTATTATTTTTAAACAACAGATTGCAGAGCTTTACTCACATAATCTTGAAGTGATTGAACTAGCCATCACTTTAATTTTACTGTCGGCTATTTATCAATGCGTTGATGCTATCCAAGTGGTTGCAGCCGGTGCTTTACGTGGTTATAAAGAGATGTCAGCTATTTTTATCCGTACTTTTATCTCCTACTGGGTAGTTGGATTACCCTTAGGTTATATCTTAGGTATGACAAACTGGTTAACTCAACCAATGGGGGCTATCGGGTTTTGGATAGGGATCACAGTAGGCTTAACCACTGCTGCAATTTTATTAGGTCACCGTTTACACAGCATTCAAGGTAAAAAGTTTGCCGTTAGTTAATATTGATTGGCGCTAATAACAGTAGAAAAGTTAATGGCGTCATTTGATACTCATCACTAATAACAAACAACGGGTAAATAACAGAGGTAATAACAACATACTCGCCAACACTATGCCTATCAAATAAGCCATGGACACTGTATTAATCATTGCCCCCACTTCAGAAAACCAAGTTAATTGTAAATATTGATTGATCAACATCAACAGAATACACACCACAACAAAAGTGAATAGCCCGCCACTAATGCCCTTAATATCTTCTGCTGAAGGGGAAAGGTGTAAGCTGATAGCTGCACAACAATAAACCCATATCCCTAATTTAAGGGGATCATCAATATAAGCTTGTTGAATAATCGATGCCAGATCATGGGTTAGATTGAGTAGACTGCCAGTTTGTAATTCACTTAAACCATTAACGAGTCCATTCTGCAATAAGTTAAACAACGCAATAGCATTGTCTAAACAAAGCCAAGTAACTAGGTATAAAGCGAATAATCCTCCTAATAGTGGTGCAATGGCAATAAAGAAGTTTCCCATTACCTGCCATAGATTACGATTATTATAGGAGTGTGTAACATAACCTAAGGTGCCCTTTTGATCTGGGCTAAATAATAAGATTCGTTTAATTTTATGGCCAAAAACAATACAAGCAAAAGCATGGCTTAATTCATGAATGGGAGTGCCTATCCAAGCACTGATATAGATGGCTTTACCACCAAACAGTTGCATACTGGTTTTAAATACTAAGCGCTGTAATAAAAATAATACCGTCACTAACAAAATAAACAGACTAAGATGATTGAACGCACTCAACGTCTGTTCAATCAGCAGATCAAAGCTATTATCTACGACACTGGGTAAAAGGCTTAATTGTGTTGATAAGTCCAATGTAGTTCCTTTTATTAGATCATATACTTAGTGATTAAGGGCATTGATTCTTGCCACTATAAAGTCGATCGCGGCTTTTAATTTTGGAACCTGATAACGCTGCTTTTGATACAACAAGAAAATGCCTAAGTTAGGGTTTTGTGTGACCGTTAATGCAGGTTTAATGTCTAATTCAACCAACTCACCGGTTTTTAAACAGTTATATAAGGCCCATTTTGGCATCATTAATATCCCTTTACCCGCAATGGCTTGTCTTAATAACCAGTCGCCATTATTGGTTATCAAATAGGGTTTTGCCGATACATCATGCCATTGTCCATTAATTTCACACAACCAAGGTGTTGGACCAGCGGGTGTTTTAAAGAATAAACCTTGATGTTGTTTAAGTTGCATCACATCAGTTATTTCGCCTATATGCGCCATATAACTTGGCGATGCAACTGTAATAAAATCGTTATCCATCAGTTTAATTGCCACAACCCGCTCATCTGGTGCATAACCGCCACGTATCGCCAAATCGACTTCATCTCTTGCTAACGTAGACAATTCATCACTTAAGGTAACATTCAAAGTAACTTGAGGGTATAAATCATAAAACTCATCTAATAAAGGTAATAAGACTTTTTCACCGAAGCCTACGGTTGAGCTTATGTTAAGTACCCCCATCGGTATGGTTTGATAAGCTCGCACAGATTCATCACTGAGTTCAAGGCTACGCAATACCTCACTAACTTGCTGATAATATTGTTGCCCTATTTCTGTTAAAGACATTATGCGTGTAGAGCGTTTTAATAAGGTGGCCCCTAGGCTTTTTTCAAGATCTGCGACTCTCCTCGATAGCGAGGAGGGAGGAACAGAGAACATCTCAGCGGCTTTAGTAAAACTACCCGTTTCTACCACTTGCACAAAATACTTGAGTGCGCGTAACTGATCCATATTTAGCCCTTTTAAGTGATTAAGAATCAAACCTTTTATTATTGTCTTTATAACAATAAAGAAGCTCATTTTAAGGTATATATTCTATTATTAACAGTTGTCATACTGATCTCCGTTGGTTCACAACATACTCTTTTATATTAATAACGAGGAAAACAACATGACAACATATACAGCAATTAATCTCATTAAACACCATCAAGGTGGTCATGTGGATCCATCTATTTTTGAAGTAGTTGAGAAAACGATACCCGAAGTGGCACCTGGCCAAATCTTAGTAAAACAAAGTTATATGTCACTTGATCCTGCGATGTTTGGATGGATGACTCCAGATATGAACAGTTATATTCCGCCAGTTGCCTTAGGCGATGTAATGCGCAGCTCAGGCATTGGTGAAGTGACTGTCAGTAATCACCCTGATTTTACCGCCGGTGATCGCGTCATGGGAATGATGGGATGGCAAGAGTATTATTTAGGTGATGGCAAAGGTTTAAATAAAGTCACCGCTGACTTACCAGATGAGAGTATTTTGTCTGTCTTTGCATTACCAGGTTTAACAGCCACACAAGGTTTATTTAACGTAGGTAAACCACAAAAAGGCGAAACCTTAATCGTAACCGGTGCTGCAGGCTCGGTTGGCTCTATTGTTGGGCAATTAGCAAAAGCTGATGGTTTACGTGTAATTGGTGTTGTTGGCAGCCAAGAAAAAGCAGATTGGATCGTCAACGAACTAGGATTTGATGCCGCGATTAATTACAAAAGCGATGATTTAGCTGAGCAATTAGCAAAAGCAGCACCAGACGGTATTGATGTTTTCTTTGAAAATACCGGCGGCCCTATTCAGAATATGATTATAGATAAAATGAATGCACATGGTCGTGTTGTGGTGTGTGGCTTAATTTCAGATTATCACAGTGATACACCTGCACCAGGTCCAAGCTGGTTAAATGTCATCAAACGTCGTATTACTATTCAAGGTTTCACTATGCCTGATCACTTTCATAAAGTGCCAGAGTTATTAGAAAAACTCACTCCTTATGTGATGACAGGAAAAATCAAACATAGAACACATGTATTAGAAGGAATAGAGTCAGCTATTGATGGACTCAACTTATTTGCGACTGGTGGCAATAAAGGAAAATTAGTCGTTAAATTGTAATCATTTATTACATATATAAAGATTAATTTCACAGCTAAGCACTAACTTTCAACTCGTTAGTGCTTTTTTCAAATCCATTTTACTTACGTAAAATTCCTGCTTTTCTAAAAATCCACTTGTAAATTTATCTAAGATATTTATCATAAACTAAAACTAACCGATCGTTTAGGTAAGGAAGATGGCACGTAAAAAAAACTATGAAGACAGTGAAGTTATCGCCAAAGCCACAGAACTATTTTGGCGAAATAGTTATCACAATACGTCGATGAGCTTACTTGAATCCACCATGGGCATTAATAAGTTTTCTATTTACGCCAGTTTTGGTAGTAAACAAGGGGTTTTTCTTGCGAGCTTAAAGGCCTACAGAGACCAACACTCTTCAGCCTTTATTAAACTTAAATATAGCCAAGCAGGTGTAGCAGATATCAAACAATTTTTTTACGATTGCTTAACCATTTATGGTGCCCAAGATACTAGTAAAGGTTGCTTGATGACTAATACACGTTTGCAAATTAACAGCGAAGAAGAGACCCTAATCATCAATGAAATTCAGTCTTTTGTGGATTATCAACGTCAACTGTTTAGCAAAAAGCTTCAGGAACAGAATGTCAGTGAGCAACAAGCATTAAGAATAGCCGACTATTTAATTATTGCTAAACAGTCCGTATCCGCTGCTTCAAAAGTACACCCTATTGAACAAGTACATGATTTCATAGAGATCACCTTCGATGCAGTCAATGCAAAGCTACTTAATTAGTTTCTTATTTAAAATATAAATGGACATATAACAGTATTTATTCACCTATTATCTAACCAATCGTTTAGTTTTAATCGAGGTTAAATTCATAAACCGCCCAAGTAAAAGTAAGTTTGATTGGCGCAACATAAGGAATCAACATGACACGTAATACTATCTTATTTGATATCAATGAAACCGTGCTTAATTTAAATTTGTTAAAGCCCAAATTTGCACACGCTTTTGGTGATGAATCTGTAATGGGTTTGTGGTTTTCTACCCTATTACATACATCCACTGTATGTGCCGTTACTGGGTTAAGAACTGGCTTTGCGACACTGGCTGGTGATGTTTTAAATAATATTGCAGCGCGGACTCAAGTGACTCTGAGCAAAGAAGCACGAGATGATATCCTGTCCACATTCTCAAGTTTGTCGGCACATGATGATATCAAACCTGCATTAGCAAAGTTGCGCGACCATGGCTATCAAACGATTGCTTTTTCTAACTCATCACAGGCATTGATTGAAAAACAGATTAACAATGCTGGTCTGAATGACTACTTTGATCAAGTATTGTCAGTAGAATCAACCGGTAGTTTTAAACCTGACTCTAAGGTTTATCAGTTTGCAGCAAACCATTTGAATAAAACAATTAACGAACTTCGTTTAGTAGCAACGCATGATTGGGATACACATGGCGCGATGTCTGCTGGCATGTTAGCGGCTTATATTGACCGTGCTGGTACACCATATAATCCACAATATTTAACCCCCACTATTCATGAACAAGATATGCTGACTGTGGTTGAAAAGATTATCGAAGCAGATCACAAGTAATACCAATTGTATTA
>NZ_QOCB01000082.1 GCF_003318165.1 Psychromonas sp. B3M02 | reverse complement strand
TAATAATACCAATCATAGTAAGTAACTGATCTATTTTACTTGTTAAAACAACTTATTTTTTCGTTGTAAGTTTCGTATAGGGAACAACCATTTACATCAACTTACGCCTCAAACTAAGCCATTTTTCCGGCGCAAAATTTAGATCAGTTATTTAATACAATTGGTATAAGCCATTTTTTCTGCACAAAATTTAGATCGCTTATTTAATGCAATTGGTATAATTCAGGCTGTTAGATAGCCGTTACCTTCCTCTTTTGTACTGACAATATTAAAGCCACTGTGCTTGTTGGGGTGTTTGTCACTCATATTGCCGTTTACAAAGCGGCAATCACTTCCTATACGGCAAGTTAAGAGGAATAATTTGTTTATCATTGCCCTTGGGTGACAGTGCTAACCTCTTAATTAATTATTTTTTGCTAAAAAAGAGGATAATTTCGGTCTTTTTCTACCGCTTTATGAATATTTAACTATTATTAAAGGTATAAATGTCGCTTTTTACTTTTATTTTTAATAATGGCATAAAAAATGCTCTTGTTTAGTTTGTTAGCGATAAGTTTTTTTAAAAATAAAACAGAAAAAACTTAAGTTTTTTATTTTCCTGTCGATAAATTGACGTGGACATTGAATAAATTAGAGGGATTTATGACAAATATTGGCATTAATCAATACAGTACTCATCTTAAGGTTGCAACACCTCAACATGCACAAACTAAAGATGCAGAGGCTGCTAAAGAGTTAAAAGCTGTTACACCAACAGAAAATAACCATGTTGAGTTATCAGCTAAGGCAAAAGAGTTGTCTGCAGCAGAGAGGACAAATGTGCCTGCATCAGAAGAAGAGGGCACAAGTAAAGTTGAGTCTTTTGCTCATGGTATGCTAGGTATGGACCATCCTGAAAAAGACAAGGAAGAAGCGGATGACAGTTATTCTGCTGGTCAATTCTTAAAAGGTGCATTATCAGTGGGAGCTTTATTATTGGCTGTGGTTTAATTCAAGTAACATACAACGCTGATCAATGTGCTGAGAGCAACTCTACAGATGGCTTGCTATATAAGCTTGCTGTAGAGTTGCTTTGTACATTTTTGTAGGAAAATAATGCTTTTTGTTATGTGTTAAGCCTGTCAATTTAATGTCATCTTTATTACTGTTGGTATTTGTAAGTCATGCGGATTAACCTGTTTTTTACATTAATCTTCATTATTCACTCCATTAACAGGTTTAATGTCCTCAATAATTTGCTAACAAAGTATTATACCAATCACACTAAGTAACTGATCTATTTTACTTGTTAAATAACTGAGTCCTTCCTTGCCATTTTCGCCCATAGAACAACTATATAAAGCATTAACCTCTTTTGGTTAATTCTCCGATAGACGATTAACGAAGTTAATCGTCGAAAAGGCTTAAATGAGGCCTTGAATTAATCTATTTTTCCGGCTCAAAATTGAGAGCACTTATTTAATGCAATTGGCATTAAACTAAATCATTTTTCCTGAAACTCGACTTTTTATTTTTAAATTTAATGCTACTGGGGGTTATTTCGCGACTAATAGCGCTGTTTTACTCATTAATATAACTGTTTAAAGTAGTTAGGCTGTTAATCAAAGTATTTTCTCTAGCTTAAACCTAACCAATATATTTCATGTAAATGCACATAAAATCTCCTCTACTTGCTTCAAATTCAATCTGCTTGTTTATTCTCATCAACTTTTATTTTTTCTTTAATGTTTATGGCATGGATTCTGCTTTATCTAAGTATATTCACAGTGATTATTACTTTAAGTTTGTTTATTTACGCTATTAATTTAATAAATGTCATAAAAATGGCGTTAAATATCAAAAAATCGACACAAGCTTTATCAAGTTATCGGCAGCACCAGATACTTCGAAAATTTTGGCTGTATTCATATTAAACACTATTTTATTTTAAGGATTAAAATAATGAAAAAGTCCATCTTAGCGTCTCTCATTGTACCTGCATTAGTTGTTGGGTGTGGCTCAGGCTCTTCTGATTCTAGTGCCCCAACATATCAGTGGCAAGTGCTGCAATTAAAATCTGTTAGTGAAAGTTCACTGGATAGTAAGTGTATTATTTATGCTGATTCAGATTTGAATGATGGTGAAGTGATCACCGCTTATGTCGCTGAAGATGATTATAATATTCTTTATCATAATGCTGATGGTAGCATCGCAGAAACGTATGAAGGAGAGGATATTACTAATGGGTTGTTTACCATTACCAGTACTGATGTACCTGACGATGGCTATGTCACACTTGAAGAAGTGGAAACCATAAGCGGTGGCGATCGAGGTAGCTATATGTTTAGTGTTCAGAAAGATCTGCTTGATGATATGGTATTAAATATTACTCAAGAGCAAGATGGGGCTTGTTATACTGGCAGTGATTATCGAGAGACCGCATCAGGCACTGCGTTAGTAAATGTAAGGGAAGTTAGTGAGAGTACATCGTACTATCAAAGCAGTTATGGCGTTGAATCAGTCTCTGGTAAAACGACTTCTGCAGATATTCCTGTTGATTCACCATACCCAGCGGATCGTGATGTATTAATCACTGCATATGATGATTATGATTCAACTACATTACAATATAGTGCTTTAACAACCTGGAAGTTTATTGATCCTGAAAATCTTTATGAAGATGAAGACGATGCCGGCTATAATATGACATCAACGCTTTCTAGCTTATATTTAACCGACCTTTATTGGTCTAGCACTGACACTGTAGAGTTAGACAGTGACAGCGGTATTATTGCTGTACATGATGATCAAAGTTATTTTTGGCAGCCTATTTATGATGATGTCGAATTATTGACATTAGCCTATGACACTTCAGAGGTTTCGTTATGGAGCGGTTACTTATCGGGGGCAATCAGTGATAATGAGTGGTCATTTACCAGTTTCACTGAATTAGATGACGTGACCTTTTTGGATTTAGCTGCGTTTCCGTCAGTTGATACTTTAGATGATGTGACTGTGAGCAGTACATGTAGTCTTGCAGATGCTTTTTGTATCGATACAAACGGGAGTTACAGTAGTGACGACTTTGATTACCAACGCGTACACTTTCGTTTAGATGAAGAAATAACATCGTCTGCAAGTTATATCTCTTACCAATCTATTTACTCGTTAGCCAATGAAGAGCCAGTAGTATTGGAAAGCAGCTTATTTGGCTATGATGACCCTAATTTATCTCGTGTTGAAATTAATTTGGTGAGTTCTGACGCTGATGAATCAGATGTGATTCAATATTTAATGACAACCAATGTCGATTTAGTTGATTTAGGTGAATACAGCGCGTCTGATTTTGTTGACGATGCTGCTGCAACGGAGTTTTATAGCGACTTAAATGGATTAATTACAACGACGTCTGAAACAGAAGAGCTATATCAAGCAATGTTAGAGAGTAATACCACCACATTAAGTAATGCTTACGAATTATAATAAAGCAGTTTGAGTCCTTTAGCCCTGCCATATAGCAGGGCTTTTTTTATATAAGGTCTATCTTATTTTTCATTTCCATTAACTCGCACTGGAGCAATTTAACTACAACCTAAGCTAGCAGTTAATCCACCCAGTTGACCTTCAACTGAGCTTTCTTTATAGGAAGCTAAAGACGGCATAATATCTAACCCACTTCGAGATTCCACTTCATCAACGGTCACTTCTGTTGTACAAAAATCATCGGCACGAGCGGCACTCTGCTCCATAATAAAAGCGGAAGCTTCTACCCAGCCATTAACATCAGTGATCACTACTTTGAAGTAACCGCTTGGGATGGTATGTGTTTCGTCAGCTTCAGGTAACTCACCAAAGGTCCACTCATATAAGGGGCCACTGACTACGTAAACATCTTGTCCAGCAGAGACCATACTTCTCACTGCACTTTCTAAGTCTACCCAAGGACCTTGGTTTAAAGTGGAAGATTGTGGCGTAATGTTTGATAAGTAATTAAGCATTGCCCAATCATCTGTATTACTAAATGAAGCTAATGGTACTTGGTGACCTCTATCTGTTGATAAAATAGCATTCGCATCCGTGTAGTCACCGGGCTCTAATGTGTCTGCTGAATCAATGTCTGGGTCAGCTTTCCAGTATCGTGAGCGAGATGGGCCATCAATCGTTTCACTGGTTACATTATAAGCAACCCAATCTGCAAATTTTGTATTTGCATTATTGCTTAATGTGTAAATTGAACGTTCGATCTGCTCACCTGAAACACCCGTAGGGCAATCATAAACACAATTGTCTGCGAGGCTCATGCTACTCCATAATGTGGCGATGATCATGGCGGTTGTTTTCATTTTCATGGTATATCCTTATAGATTGTTTTAGTGGAAGAATATTTGTACAGTTAAAAGATGCCATTGCGGTTACATTTATATAAATGTTTAATTAAAAAGGTATAATTTAAATATTCTGCAGGAGATTTAAAGGCTGGTTTGTGTGCTCATTACACTAAATAATTGCTCTGCTTTATTTGTTTAAGTAAGCCGTTATAAAGGTCGTGTTAAGAATGCGACATGCAGTCTACTTAGCGAATAAAAGCGTGGATAACTAGGTTTGGCCGATCTCATCTGATTGTGCCGTGTAATATAATGTAAGGTGACACATTGGAACCTATTGATTGATCAACTGTCTATTGAATTACACGTTAACTTACGCTTTATATTTGGAGTTTTTATGCGATTATTAACTTTAGTAGGGATTCTTGGCTTATCTCTATCACTCACTGGTTGTGGTTTTTTTCATCATCATGGCGGTGGTGGAGGTGGTGGTCAGCAAGGTGGTGGACATAGCCAACAACACGACCGCCATTAACAATACCAATCAGACTAGGATCTATTTCACTTGTTAAAATAACTTATTGTTTTGTTGTAAATTTTGTAAGGTGGAACCCCTCAAAGAATGAATAGGTTTTGGTTAACTATCAGACTGACGGTTAACGAGGTTAATCTTTAAAATGCTATTTATGCCTGATACTAAGTCATTTTTCCTGCGTGAAATTTAGATCGCTTATTTATTATCATTGGTATAGCAAAATAAAAAGGGCGAGTACTCGTTGACTCGTCACTTTTTAACTTACTTTTTTCACCATACTAAGTATTACTTTTTCCTCATTGGGATCAAGAAAAGCTCATTCTGGCCCTAAGCAGGCTGAAAATTTGCTTGCATAATGAATCCACTAAAAAATTAACACTTTTTATAAGCGTTAATATGGACTTGATTATGTAAGGTAATACAACATGAATACAGAGATTCATCCGGCCCTCGTTGGCTCACTTAGTTCTACCGCTCCTTCTGAAGAAGTAATCAACTTCAGCCCTGGTCCAACTTCTCTTCCAAAAGCGGTTGAAGCACAAATTGCAGCTAGTTTTAATCAACCTGGCTTTACATCGCTATCGATATCCCATCGTGCGCCTGAATTTTTGGCTATTTTGGATCACGCAGTCAGTACGGCTCGTGAAGTAATGGAAATACCTGAAGAATATGAAATACTGTTCACGCATGGTGGTGGCCATGGTCAATTTGCAGCGTTACCATTGAATTTATGTGCCGAAGCGTCTGATATTGCGAGTTATGTGGTTAATGGTACTTGGTCTGCACGTGGTCGAGATGAAGCTGATAGATATTGTAATGTTCATACTATCGATGGACGCGATCCAGAAACAGGGAAATTTACTACTTTTCCAGAGTTAACTGAGGCCAATGTTAATGCAGAGAGTAAGTATCTTTATCTTTGTTCTAACGAAACGGTAAACGGCATTGAGTTGCATCGCTTGCCTAAATTACCTGAATCATTAAAACATATTCCATTAGTGGTGGATGCAAGTTCTGATTTCAGCACCAAACCCATTGATTGGCTTGGTTGTAACGTAGGTGTCCTATTTGCTTGTGCATCAAAAAATATCGGTCACCCAGGTTTAACGATGACGGTTGTACGTAAAGATTTATTAGGTAAAGCATCACCGCTTTGTCCGGGGGTCTTTAATTACACGACTAATAGTGAAGCGGGTAATCTTTGGAATACACCAGCTACATTTAATATCGAAGTAGTTGGAATGGTAATGGATTGGTTAGTCAAAGAAGGCGGTGTGCATGAATGTGAACGCCGTTCTATTGCTAAATCAAATGCGTTATATGACGTAATTGATAAGTCCAATGGTTTCTACGCAACACCTGTGACTAATACAAGCTTACGTAGTCGCATGAATGTGCCTTTTAACATTGCTGGTGGTGATGAGGCTTTAACCAATAAGTTTTTAATTGAAAGTTGGGATAAAGGCATGGTGGGTCTTCGCACTCTGACGCCTTTTGGTGTAGGCGACTACCTACGTGCAAGCTTATATAATGGGGTGACCGTTGATGAAACAAAAAGATTAGCTGCATTTATGCACCGTTTCCAAATAGAAAATAGTTAATTTCACCCGTTTTATTTTAGCGGTTATTATATGAATAATATAATAGCCGTTATCATTTAAAGGTTACCTTCATTCCTCTTCACACTCATCTTCTTTTTATGATCAATTTGCCCTGGAATGATCCATTTGATTACTGTTTGTTTTTTTTAAAATAGTTATGACTAACATCACTTATAAATCAAAAAATCTATTTATTTATAGATACAAACGTTATATATTAAGAGTTGATAAAGTAAGTTTACTGTCAATAAAGAATCACTAAGTGATCGTAATTTATTCCAGCTAATATTTTGTGTTAGGTAGAAATTAATGAATTTCTTGCTATTTAGCGTAACCACACTAATTCATAGGTTAATACCAATCATATTAATTAAATGATCTCTTATATTGATCAACCATTAGATTATTTATTTAATATTGTCGGTCTCATTTATTGGGTTAAATTACTTATTTTATTGTTGTTACTTTTTATTCTATCGACAACAAAGTTAGTAAAAAGTTATTTCCCTTCTTAAATGACTCCCTGTCATGAATGTAATTCGAATTGGTCTATACTCAGTTTATTACTCTTTATTTATTTAAGGATTTTGTATTTTATATACTATTGATAACTCAACAAACTTATACTTTTTACCTTTAGCTGTAGATATTAACTTTTATGCTTGATAATAGTAAAACATTGCTAGCGATGCTCACTGTTTATCGAGGCAGTGTCAATATGGTGACAAAGTGTAATGAAGCCTTTACTGAAATGTCTGGGTTCTCTTCGTCTGCGATACAAAACTCGCAATTATCAGAAAAGTTAGTATTAGCAGAGGATGCTAACTATGACAGCTTAGATGACTTATTTAATTGTGCATTACGTTATGAAGATGGTGTTTTCTGTGATGCTAAATTGTTTAATCAATTCCATTATGCAGTCAGTGTAAAGCTGCATTGTGTATATCAAGGTTGTGATATATTCGCTTTGTATTTTAGTGTATCTGAAAATAAGTCAATTGATCCTATCACTAAATTACCAAATGGTTGGGCACTAATTTCACGTGTTAATTATTTGTTGGAAAATAATCGAATAGCACTGAAAAACATGGTGTTATTAGTTTTAGAAGCCGATAACTTTTCTGCTATTAACTTTCGTTACGATTATATGGTTGGTGATCAATATCTGACATTGTTAGGTGAGCGGTTACAGTCTTTATTAAAAAGCTTTGGTTTTGTTATCCGTTTTTCTAATGCTAAATACGCCATTTTAATTGAAGATAATGAAGATTTACCTGAGCCTGTACTCAGGAAGCGTATTGAGCTTATTTGTCAAAATTTATGTTTTGCACTGACTAAACCTATTGTTATTTCAGAGCAGTTAGCTATCAGTAAATCATTTAGTATCGGGGTGAGTTCTCCTGGGTATCAATACCATTGTTACCACTCGATGCAGATCGCCGCCGAAACAGAAAAACAAAAAGCTAAAAAATACAGTATTAATAATTACTTTATTGCCTCACCTGAGCCTAAAGAAGACTTTTTGAGACATAAATTGATCATAGAATCATTGCCGCAAGCTATGTCAGAAGAGATCATCGAAGTTCATTATCAACCTCAATATGATATGAAGACAAAAGTCTTAGTTGGTTTAGAAGCGCTCTCGCGTTGGACAGATGCTACTCTTGGGATTATTCGTCCTGATATTTTTATAGCGATTACTGAAGATATTGGCTTACATTTTGAGTTTGATCTATGGGTGTTTGAAAAGGTCTGTAAACAGGCCACATTATGGCAAAAACAAGGCCTTAATGTTCCTAGAATTGCGATTAATATCTCCTTTAAAACAATGGAAATGACAACTTTTATCGAACGAATTCGAGATATATTATTAGTGACTAGTTGTCCTACCCATTTTATTGAGTTAGAAGTAACAGAAACAGCCTCCATTAATAACTCTAAAATGCTTTCTGAGAATATGTTACAAGTAAAAGCATTAGGTATGCATATTGCTGTTGATGACTTTGGCACAGGTTACTCATCATTGAGTTTGATACGTACCTTCCATAAAAGCATTGATAAATTAAAGCTAGACAGAAGCTTAGTCGATAAGGTTTGCCATACTGAGTTAGATAAAAACTTTATTAAGCATATTATTGAATTAGGAAAAATATTAGATGTAAGCGTATTAGCTGAAGGCGTAGAAACAAAGCAGCAGTTAGATTTATTAATTGAATTAGGCTGTGATTATGCTCAAGGTTATTACTTCTCAAAAGCATTACCTTTGACCGAGGTCATTGACTTAATTGAACATGATACGAGTCTCGTATAGTTTAACAATATATAGATATTTATCTGATAATTAATTGTTTCTAAAACGTAAAAGATCCATGGACTTGTGTTGCTCATTGACTATTAATGCAGTAACCTAACTAAGTTAATTAGTTTTAGTGATAATCCATTTAAGAGGTTGTTACTAGTTACTTTTTTGTTTCACTAGACTGTTATGACAAATAACAGTGATTACTGTAAGGAAATAAAATGACAGAGATTGATATTGGTATTAGTAAAGAAAACCGTTCAGAAATATCTGAAGGTCTAAAGTGTCTTTTAGCAGACTCTTATACTTTATACTTACAAACACATAACTTTCATTGGAATGTAACTGGTCCACAGTTTCGTGAATTGCATTTAATGTTTGAAGAGCACTACACAGAGCTTGCAGTTGCAGTTGATGATATTGCAGAGCGTATCAGAACGTTAGGTGATGCAGCACCAGGTACTTACAAAGAGTTCGCAAGACTTAGCTCTATCGAAGAAGTTGAAGGTGTACCAAGTGCATCTGATATGGTTTCTTTATTGACTAAAGCACATGAACAAGTTGTTAAAACGTCTCGTAAAGTATTAAAAGTTGCACAAGAAGCTGACGATGAGTCTACAGCATCTTTAGTATCTGACCGTATGCGTATCCATGAGAAAACGGCTTGGATGTTAAGAGCGACTAAAGCGCTATAATTTAGTCTGCCTAGACAAATAATAAGCGTGTGGTCGTCATGATCACACGCTTTTTTACTTTAAAAAGTATGCCTATGATATCAAAACTGCCTCGTTGGGTTGAATCTGGTGCATTTATACTTGCGTTAATCGCAGGATTTATCAATTCAATTGGCCTGTTAGGCTTCCAACATCAAGCTATTTCTCACCTTTCTGGTACTGCAACGCAATTCGGTACAGGGTTGATCACAGCCTCTTTTTCAAGCAGCTTACACCTTTTATTGATTCTCATTAGTTTTGTTATTGGTTCCATTATTTCAGGCTACTACCTAAAAGGTGGCTCATTAAAATTAGGGCGAAGGTATAGCGGGTTATTATATCTAGAAGCGGTGTTGCTATTAGCCGCTATTTTCTATTTATCAGATCAAGGTGGATTAACAGGTCATTATTTTGCTTCTGCTGCCTGTGGTTTACAAAATGCTTTAGCGACGACTTATAGCGGGGCTGTAGTTCGAACAACCCATATGACAGGGATTTTTACTGACATTGGCATTATGGTCGGCGCTAAATTGCGTGGTGAAGCTTTTGATAAACGAAAGTTACTTCTTTTTTTATTGATTATTACAGGGTTCATTAGTGGTGGGGCATTGGGCGCTTATTTTTTCGAGGTATTTTACTTTCAAGCATTATTTATTCCAGTGGTTATTTGTACGTTATTAGCCTTCTCATACTCAATGTATAGCATGAAAATGAATCGATAAATGAGATACTATGCTTGGCATCGCTTCATTAAATAATGTAGCGATGGTTAACTATTTTGGGGTTAAAGGCGCTTGTTTATTCACCTTTAACTGACATTAGTATCTCTAGTGCTCGTTGTCGCTGCTGAGGATCATATAAGTCATTAGTAAACATAAATTCATCTACATTGAACTGTTTCGTAATCATCTCTAATTTATGTTTAATACTGATTGGCCCGCCAATCACACTTAAACTCAGAAAGTTTTCTACTTGTGCTTTTTCTTGTTCCGTCCATAACCCTGTCATTGAATCTACGGGTGGTTTTAACCAAAGCGCTTGTCCACGCATCAGTGCTAACACTCTTTGTTTGGAAGTACTTGATAAATATTCAGCTTGTTGATCTGTTTCAGCAGCAACAACCGGTAAAGCGAGTATAAAATAGGGTTTATCTAAGATCGCAGAAGGTTTAAATTCTCGTCGATATAATTCAACCGCTTGTTGTAAAAAGCGTGGAGCGAAATGCCCAGCAAAAACATAAGGTAACCCTTTGTCAGCAGCTAACTGTGCACTGAGTAAGCTCGAGCCTAATAACCAGATAGGCACATTAGTATTCTCGCCAGGAATCGCACGTACTGCAGAATTACTCTTATGTGGACCTAATAATCGTTGTAATTCACTAACTTCTTCAGGAAAACGTTGTACTCGTTGCGGGTCGCTATTTAAGGCTTGGCTGGTCATATTATCACTGCCAGGTGCTCGACCCAGACCTAAGTCTATACGACTAGGGTATAAACTCTCTAAAGTGCCAAATTGTTCAGCTACTACCAAGGTGGAGTGGTTGGGGAGCATGATGCCACCTGATCCAACCCGAATACGTTTAGTTTTACCGGCAATGTGTCCTATTAAAATACTGGTAGCGGCGCAGACAATGCCTGGCATATTGTGGTGCTCTGCTAACCAAAATCGATGGTAGCCCAGCTGATCTGCTTTTTGTGCATACTGTGTTGTATTCGATAAGGTTTGCGACACACTGGCATCTTGTTGCATTGGCGCAAGTTCTAATAAAGAGAAAGGGATAGTAGATAACAAGTTAGCACCTCTGAGAAAAGGGAAAATAAGGCTATAGAATAAAAATCATAACACTTATATAAACTAAATTATCTGATTTCTCGCCAGTTTACGCCTGCAAAAATATATCATGAATAGGCGGGGGACTATTCAATGATGATCTTTATTGATTATTTAGCGTTGGCTGACTGGGTACGTTGTAATTTGTAGTTTTCAGAATCAACACCTTGTTTCCAATAGCCTGAGGCGACAATCTGAGTTCGTGAAACTTGGTATTGTTTGGCGAAAAATTGTTTTAGTTCACCCATTAACCCTGCTTCAATTGCCATAAATACAATACTGTCAGAAGTTAATGCTAATCCCGTTAACGCCTTGGCAACACTTTCGTTAGGTGTTGTTGTCACTAACCAATTTACTGGACGTTGAGTATCTAAATCAATTTTATCTTGCGCACTCGGAATATGTATTAACGTATCTATATGCGCACTTGCAGGTAATTGTTTTAGGTAACCTTTGATCGCATTCACTGAGGTTAAGTCGCCAATGAGTACATAATGTGCTTGTGTAAAGTCATCTAGCTTTTTAGGTCCAGGTCCTGCAATTGCTAATCGATCGCCTATTTTAGCAGTTTGAGCCCAGTCAGTTGCTGGACCTTGGTGCATGTTAATAACAAAGTCTAAGGTTAACGCGCCTGTTTCTTCATTTACATCTTGAATGGTGTAAGAGCGCATCCAAGCATTTTTCATCTCTATCTCACTGGTTAACTCTGGTTCTTTAGCAAGCAGTACTTTGACATAGTTGCCTATTAAAGAGGAATTAAAACCTTTGAATTCCTCAGAACCAATGACAATACGTTGTAAATGAGGAGTGATTTGTTGCGTACTTAATACGTTTGCTTGTCGGATTTGTTTGCGCATATTATTCCTTATTGGATTTATAGTAGCTGCTATTTCAATGTTTTTTGAAAAATAACTGGTTATCTTAAACACGGATATTTTTCAGTGTAAAACGCAATAACTATATTTACGATGACACTTATGATATAGTTGATAATATCAACAATATCATTTTAATTGATTTTGTCAACTATTTTGAGGTGGCTATGGATACTCCTATTATTAATAATCTTTTTACTTTGATGCAGCGTTATCGAATGACAATGCGAGATGTCATTAATGCTAATGAGTTAGGGCTAAATGCCATGCATGTCCGATGTTTGCATATTATTGAAGCAACTGAGGCGTGTACTGCAAATGATATTGTGCAAAAAATGCAACGCGATAAAGCACAGGTTGCTCGGTTGGTAAAAGATCTGATGAACTTAGGGTTTATTGAAAAAAATGCATCAAAAGAAGATAAAAGACGTTTTATCCTTTCTTTCACTGAGTCGGGTAGTGCTTTATTGATGAAACTATTAGCTGCACAAAAAGAGATTAATAACTCCTTATGTAAAGGGCTTAATAAAGCGCAGCTTGATACGTTTTTGTCTGTAGTAGATAAAATGAGTGAAAATCTTAAATAACATTATTTACCTAAGCGAATAAGGAAAAAACATGGATCATCATGATTTACACTCGTTTTGGTTTACTCAGCTAACGCCGGAACAGTGGTGGAAAAAAGACCCTGAAATAGATGCTTATATTACGACTCACTTTTTATCTTTGCACCAACAAGCAATGCGCGGTGAATTGTTCAAATGGCGACAAACGGTAAAAGGGCGTTTAGCAGAAATTATTTTGCTAGATCAGTTTTCACGTAATATGTTTAGGGATTCAGCCGATGCATTTGCTGCAGATCCGCTGGCTTTAGTATTAGCACAAGAAGCAATCGCACAAGGTACAGATCAAGCCTTGTCTCCCATTGAACGTAGTTTTATATATATGCCTTTTATGCACAGTGAATCCTTATTGATTCATGAGCAGGCATTGCAGTTATTTACAGAAAATGGGTTACAATCCAATCTTGATTTTGAAGTGATGCACAGGGATATTATTGTTAAGTTTGGACGTTACCCGCATCGAAATGCAATATTACAACGAACCTCAACGCCTGATGAGTTGGCTTTTTTAACACAGCCAAACGCTAGTTTTTAATTTAGCGTCATTTTTAGACAATAAAAATACATTAACAGAGAGAATTAATAAGATGGACAACAAGTTCACGATACGTCAAGCAAAAACCAGCGATTTAGATAGATGCTTTGAGATTGAACGAACTGCCTATGCAGGCGAGGAAGCTGCCACTAAAGATAAAATTTTATGTCGAATAGAAGGCTATCCAGAAGGTTTTATTATTTTAGAAAATGACGTAGAGATTATTGGGTTTGTTAACTCAGGCGCAACACATCATGTGCAGTTATCTGACGAATCTTTTAAAGAGTTAATAGGGCATGATGCAACGGGTGAGCATATAGTCGTTATGTCTGTGGTGGTGCACCCTGATTATCAAGGTCAAGGTTATGCAGACCAACTATTAAGTGCTTTTATTAAACAGATGAAAGGCTTAAATAAATCGGATATCTATTTAATTTGCCAAACTGAATTGATTCATTTGTATGCTAAGCATGGTTTTATCCATTTAGGTGAATCGGACTCTTCACATGGCGGCTTAAGTTGGCATGAAATGTCACTTTTATTATAACTATCAATCATTTAAATTTTTATCTTTGGTTAGCGGTTAAGTAGCTTAAAGCATGCACTAAAGTGTTTTACTTAATAAATTATTAACTTATTGATTACACGGTAAAATTTGATATCGTGATGGTAATTTTAGAGCGACTGATTAACGATTATTCGGATCAGTTCATTGAATAAGGGAATCGCATGTCAAATGTGAAAAAAGCGGGCTACAAAGCCTTATCATTAGTTGAGCATATTGGCTTATTTACTATTGCCGTGTTAACGGTTATTGCGATGGCCGCAGAAGTTTGGATTGTTTTTAAAAATTGGGAAGTAACGTTAGCAGATTTACTGTTGCTGTTTATCTACCTTGAAGTTTTTGCCATGGTCAGTTTGTATTTAAAGTCGGGGCGATTACCCGTCAGAATGCCGCTGTATATTGCCGTCGTTGCCTTGGCGCGATATATGATTTTAGATATGAAAAACTTAGATACCTGGCGAATGTTAGGGTTATCAGCATCGATTTTAATTATTGTATTAGCTATTTTAGTGATTCGTTACGGACACATAAAATACCCTTATGGTAAGTCCGATAAAGATATCTAAATATTTAGCATTGGTGTTTCTATAATTAGCTTGTGTTGATAATGCGATAAAGCTCGGAATGATAAAGATGTTAGCAGCAGACAAACCCTATCGTATCGTTACTTACTGTTGTGATTATGCCGTAGAGGTGACGGATATTTTTTATGCTGCAGTTCATTCTATTGACCCTAAGGTTTATTCTTTAGCCCAGCAATCTGCCTGGGCTACATTGCCCATTAATTATCGACAATGGGCTAAGCGACTGTCCGTTAAAAAGCCATTTTTGTTATTGATAGAAGAACAAGTGGTGGGCTTTATGGAGTTGGATGATGATGGGCATATTGATTGTGCTTATGTTCACCCTCATTTTCAGCAACAAGGTGTTGGCTCACTTTTACTGACTTACATAATTAATCATGCACAGGGGATGGGATTACCCGTTTTATACGTGGAAGCCTCTATGTTAGCCAAGCCACTTTTTGAAAAGTTTGGATTTAAAATTGTTAGGCAACAAACAGCATGGCGCAACGGTCTCGCTTTTGTCCAATATGTCATGCAACGCAACATCTCATTTAAGGTAAAAAAAGGTAAATATAATGCTTAGCTGCGCAGATTATGATTATATTGAAATTGTTTGTATGCACCATTACCCAGTTCAATTGAGTTTAAAGTCAGGCCTAATAGTCGAAGGGATTGCTGTTGATACGGTTCGAGACAAAGAGAGACAAGAGTGTATTAAACTAGATATTAAAGGCCAACAGCAAATTATTGTTTTAGATAATATCATCTCTCTTAAGGTGATGGTTGAGAACCCACATCTTCAACAAGTTACCTTTGCACAACTTTGATAAAGTAGTAATGAGATATAAAGGAGTGGTCAATGCCTGAAAGATTGATTGCCAAACATCTATTTCCTCAGCGTATTATTGAACAACAGTGTATCAAGGGTGAAAAATTACTGGTAAAAGAGTCTGAGCGATTTAGGTGGTTTGAATATGCTGGCGCTTCTATACAATCGCTCATGTCATTAGATTCCCCCAATCAAATTATTATGCCGGTAACACAATCTTTTTTATTATGTTTATTAATTAACCCTAAGGCAGTAAATATCTTAAATCTAGGGTTAGGCGGAGCGGCATTAGAACGTTGTCTAACTAAATTAACGAAACTTTCACTGACCTCTATCGAGGCATCTCAAGCTATTATTTCAATGGCAAAATCCCACTTTTTATTGCCAACTCAGTCTCAGGTTATATGCGCCAGTGCCGAACAATTTGTTGCTGAGTGTGATCAACAATATGATGTGGTGCTATCTGATCTTTTTATAGGTGAGCAGAGTGCAGACTGCATATTTGAAGCGTCCTTCTACCAACAACTTGATCAAATAACCACTGATCAAGGGCTGGTTTTAATTAATCTTTTTGCCGATTCTGAAGAAAAATTGACAGCACTGTTATTGACGATTAAAAAATACTTTCCCTATTTAGCTTTGGTTGAATTTGAGGACTTTAGTAATATTATAGTTATTGCTAGTAACGTTGAAATAACTCTGCAGCAACAACTTAAAGCGAATAAGGCACTACTGACAGAGTTGGATTGGCAAGGCATTGACGAGCTTATTGATCATATCACCTATATTCCTATGTATTAATAGAGGTTAATGCTGACCAAAAACTATATTTCCTCTTCTTCCTTTTCGATAGAAATAATGACTCGTCTGTTTTCTTGACGGCCTAAAATATCTCGGTTGTCTGCGACATGATGTTTTTCCCCGTAACCAGAGACTTTAATATTGTCGTTATCAAAACCTAATTGTGCTAAATAGTTTTTTACCGAGTTCGCTCTTTTTTCAGATAAGACTTGATTGTTGTTAATGTCACCATAACCATCGGTATAGCCCGCCACTAGAATCACATTGATTGATTTATCATGTTTAATGTAATCACCAATCATTTTTAAGCGATTTTTAGAAAACTGTGTCAGTAATGAACCATCTTTTTTATAACGTAAAATGCTGTAAGAGATATCATCAAAGTTATAAGGCAACAGTTGTGAAATACAGTCATTAAATGCGTCATAGGTTTTATTAAAGTTAATAGAGGATAACCCAACACTGATCAATTGTTGATTGTTATACCAATCATGAAAATAGAAAGTCGGTACTTGACCTCGTTCTAATTCACTAAGCATGCGCCAAGCACTTTGCTTAGTCACATAACCGTCAAATTGCTGGTGGAAAGTGACGGTATCAATTAATTCTGGCGCAACACCTGGATGCCAAGAAGGTGGCACGGATTTTAACTGTACCACTTCAGTACTTGGCATAGCTCTTTTGCTTTCAAGACGAAAATCTAAATTAATTTTCTTGCTGGCTTTTGCCACAAAGTTAGCCTGACCATATCTTGGAATAGGATGCTCAAGGGTACACTGTATCGGTGAGTCGCTACTTAAATACCAATTAGAATTATCCAGTCCTGCATGATACTGCTTAGTGGCAGAGTAGGCTGGCATAGTGCTCATCATAATGATTAAAGATAATATTTTTTTCATAATCGCTCGATGTATTTGATCTCTGTTGTTTATATCGACAGATGACAGAATATCTTTAGTAAATTTATGCGGAATATTTTGCTTTCTGGCATAATATTCCGACTTTATTTTAACAGTGAGCTGAAATGGATAATAAATTAGCAGAACGATTCCGAGGGTTTTATCCCGTTATTATTGATATAGAAACATCAGGTTTAGATTCTAATGTGCATGCAATGCTGGAGATTGCAGCTATTTTCCCTGAAATGGACGAGCAAGGTTATTTAACCAGTGTTGATAAAATCCATTTTCACGTTATGCCTTTTGAAGGGGCAGAATTAGACCCTAAAGCCTTAAGTTTTACTGGAATTGATCCTTTTAACCCATTACGTGGTGCAGTTGATGAACGTGAGGCTCTAACTGAAATATTCAAAAAAGTACGTAAATATCAAAAACAAAATGAGTGTAATAGAGCGATTTTAGTTGCTCATAATGCCGCCTTTGACCAAGGGTTCATTAATAAAGCCACGGAGCGTTGTAAATTAAAACGTGTCCCATTTCATCCTTTTGCTGCTTTTGATACGGCGAGTATGGCAGGCTTAACCCTAGGGCAAACCGTGTTAGCTAAAGCCTGTGAAAAAGCCGGCGTTGCTTATGATAATAACGAAGCTCACTCTGCTTTATATGATACTGAAGTGACTGCAGAACTATTTTATTACATGGTTAATCGTTATAAAGCACTTGGCGGTTGGAATTAATTAAATAAAATAAATATTTATTTTATCAACTGGTATTTATCTTTTTTAGCCATAGGTTTATTAAATAGAACAATTTCTTACCTTCGTTTTAGCGTTGGTTTTGATCTCTTTTTGAACGTTAATTGTATAAAAAATATGTGATGTTATGAGTGTGTGTTGAACTAGTCATCTGTTTCTCTGTCATAAAAAAGCCATTAATATTGAAAAATATTAATGGCTTTTTTATTTTTTAGTGACTACTCTTTATTGGGTAGTTTTTAGTGATGTTTGTACCTGTGTTTAAAGACTATAAAACATCGTTTGAAGTTAGGTAAATGAATGTGAACACCGTATTTATAATCTGCTTAGTAGATTGAGCGTTGCCACATTAACTATATAAGATAATGTTAATTAGACTATTTATTATAAATAGCACAATGGGTTAGAAAGGGGATTGTGGAAAAGATGATAAAAGGTAAATACAACAAGCTGATTATTTTAATGGCTTTTTTCTCACTTACTGGTTGTGGTGGTGGAGGGAGTGATTCAGAAACGGTTGAAGTGACAGAAAAAATCAGCGTTGAAGAGTCATTTGAAGAGTTAGTTAATATTATTGCAGATGAAGAGGAAGAAATAGAAACCGCATCACTTGAAATTAGTTGGGAAGATTTAGCTGATAACGAAGATGGTTTCTTAATTGAGCGTAGTTTAAATGATGACCAAGATTTTGTGGTGGTAACCTCTGTTGATTTCGATGAAACAAGTTATGTTGATAATAATGTCGTGGTAGACAGTACCTATTGTTATCGCATCGGCGCGTATAATGAAAACGGTATCGCTTACTCAGATATTAGTTGTATCGAAAACATTTAATGTCAATTTAAGTTTTACTCGTTTGGTTTAGAACAAATGCCTGAATGCGATTAATCAAAAAAGGCGCTCACTGATCACAGTGGGCGCCTTTTTTATATCACATTTGTAAAAGTGATTTTTTACTCATTGGAATGATTAGTATTACTCAGCTGGTTGTGCTTTTTCAGCTGCTGCAGTGATTAACTCTTGTAACTCACCTTGTTGAAACATCTCTAAAATGATGTCACAACCGCCAACTAATTCACCTTCTACCCATAATTGTGGGAAAGTTGGCCAGTTAGCGTATTTTGGTAATTCTGCACGGATATCAGGGTTTTGTAAGATATCAACATAAGCAAATGGTTGACCACATTGCATTAAAGCTTGAGAAGCTTGTGATGAGAAACCACAGCTTGGTAATTTAGGCGAACCTTTCATGTATAAAAGGATAGTATTTTCGCTTAATTGTTCTTTGATTTTGTCTAATGTTTCCATTATTTTTCCTCTAACGATAGAATATTGTTTTTAATTGCACATTATAACAGTTGTTTACGTGCAATCTATCCATGAATTTGAGACCATTCTATCACAGATATAAAATGATCTAGGTCAATTTTTAGGGTGGCTTTTTATTCCTAAAGAAAGTATAACTAGATCAAATAGTTTAACCCCCCTCAGCCTTTATAGGAGAATTTAAAATGGCTTTTGAACTACCAGCACTACCTTACGCAAAAGATGCATTAGAACCACATATTTCAGCTGAAACATTAGAATTTCATCATGGTAAACATCACGCGACTTACGTAGCTAAACTAAACGGTTTAGTTGAAGGTACTGATCTTGCTGAAAAATCTTTAGAAGAAATCATTAAAACTTCTGAAGGTGGTGTATTCAACAATGCTGCTCAAATCTGGAACCACACTTTCTACTGGAACTGTCTAGCACCTAACGCTGGTGGCGAACCTACTGGTGAACTAGCTGCTGCAATCGATGCTAAATTTGGTTCTTTTGCTGAATTCCAAGCACAATTAAACGACAAAGCAGTTAACAACTTTGGTTCTTCATGGACTTGGTTAGTTAAAAAAGCAGACGGTTCTCTAGAGATCGTTAACACGTCAAATGCAGCAACGCCACTAACTGAAGAAGGTACAACACCACTTCTAACAGTTGATCTATGGGAACATGCATACTACATCGATTACCGTAACGTTCGTCCTAACTACCTAAACGGTTTTTGGGCATTAGTTAACTGGGAATTTGTTGCGAAAAATTTCGCTGCATAATCTGTGTAAGTGATATTCAAAAGCCTAGCTTGTTTGACAAGCTAGGCTTTTTTATTGAGAAATGAAAAGTTGACATCTTTACTATTCAATGCGGTTTAATGGATTAGACAGCACCTGTTGTTTATAAATATCTACCCAAGCGGCTGTTGCTCCACAAACGGCAATAGGCATAATAATAAAGTTTAATAAGGGCAAGGTAGTACAAAAACTAATGATCATGCCGAAGGTAATGTTTTTACCGAAACGCTCACCTAAGGTTTTACGCATCACGGAAAAGGGGACTTTATGGTTATCAAATGGGTAATCGGCGTATTGAATAGCCATCATCCATCCTGCAAAAACCAACCAAACAACCGGCGCAATGGTTTGGCCTATCACGGGTATAAAGAATAAGATGAAACAACCTAGCATTCTAGGCAAAAAGTACGCCCATTTCTGACATTCACGTTTTAATATTCTTGGTAAATCTTTTAATAGATCTTGCCAACCATCATCATTTATTGTCGATTTAGTTAATAATATTTCTGTTTTTTCAGCCAATAAACCATTAAAAGGAGCAGCTATTAAGTTAGCGATAGTTGAAAAAATAAAAGAAAACGAGAATAAAATAGAAAAAATAATCACTGGCCATAACAGATAAGATAACCAACTCAAAAAGGTGGGTAAATCCTGCATATAGGTTTCTATCCAATCCGTAATGCTGCTAAATAAAAACCAGAATGCACTGGCGAAGATCAGAACATTAATTAGTAGCGGCACTAATACAAATACCCTGAGTTGAGGGTGTCGAAGTAACTGCACTCCTTTGAATAAATAACCTAAACCTGTTAGGGGTTGATCAATTATAGTATTGTTGTTCATAGTGAAGCCTTGTTATTGATATATTTGATAATATTACCTTGAAGTGAGCAAATATCAGCTAATAAATAGGATCTTTTCGTAAATGTCTCTAAGTTTTGCAAAAAATTAGGGGCAAACGATAGACGTACAGTACGATACAGGGTAATTTAAGGGTCATAAAGTTATCTATAATGAATCAAGAGAATCAATAATGCAGCACTTTCAATCTATTCTTATCGTTATTGGTATTTTGGCTATTGCCGGCGTATTAATTCACGGTTTTTTATTAAATAGAAAAAACAAACAAGCGTTAAAAGCGGAACAACAAGCTCAGTTAGATGAGTTAGCCGCACAGGCTCGTGAAGAAGAAGCTGAGCAAGAGCCTGTTCAAGCGAATCCTAAGATGAGTAAGTTAAATCGAGATTATGACTCTGTTGCGTTTTCAACAAATGTTGATGACCAACATGATGAATCCGATGCGTTTCACTTTAATGTTCAGCAAAAAGAGAAACCAACAGCTGAGCCAGTTGTTGTGTCAACGTTTGATGATTTACCGATTCAAGAGCATATCGATATGGTTGATGCACTTGATGACGATCCAGCTATTGAAGTTGAAACAGAAAAAACTGCATCAGTACCAGAAGAGACTGACCTGTTTATTTTCAATGTTGTCGCTAAAAATGGTGGGCAATTAGGTGGTCATGAGTTACTACAATTCTTTTTAACATCCGGGTTCCGTTTCGGTGATATGAACATTTTCCATCGCCATGAACATTCTGATGGTACAGGCGAGGTGTTATTTAGTATCGCCAATATGATGGCGCCGGGTACCTTTGATTTGGAATATATGGAGCAGTTTAACTCTCCTGGCATCTCATTCTTTTTCACTGCGCCTAACAAAAACATCAGTGTGAACAAATCTTTTGATATGATGTTAAGAGCGGTAGAGCAGGTCGCAGAAGAGTTTGACTGTGAAGTGTTAAATGATAAACGTGAGAAATTTACTACTGAGCAATTTATTGAGTATCGCACTCGTTTAGAGAAGTACGCATAATTCTAGTGCGAGACAACTCTCCTAAGAAAGCCTCGTTTTACGAGGTTTTTTTATTAGTAATATTAGAAAAGAGCAAAGATCCATGAGCAATGATATGCAACAAGCAGAACACAAAGTAAAAGAATTAAGCGCTTTATTAGAAGAGTACAACTATCAATATTACGTGCAAGATGCACCCTCAGTACCTGATGCTGAATATGACCGAGTCTTCCATGAACTTAAACAACTAGAAACACAGCATCCGAGCTTATTATCTGCTAACTCGCCAACTCAAAAAGTAGGGGGCGCTGCCTTATCAAAATTTGAGCAAGTAACCCATCAGATACCAATGCTCAGCTTAGATAATGTTTTTGATAGTGATTCCCTTGATGACTTTATGCAGCGTGTGATGGATAAATCGAGTTTAGCGGAAACCGCATTTTGTATTGAACCTAAACTGGATGGTTTAGCAGCTAGTATTATTTATGAAAATGGCTTACTGGTGCAAGCGGCAACACGTGGCGATGGTTTAACGGGTGAAAATGTCACTGAAAATGTTAAAACCATTGGTAACTTACCGTTAAGACTTCGTGGTGAAAATATTCCTGCTCGTTTAGAAGTTCGCGGTGAAGTCTTCATGTTAAAAGCTGGTTTTGAAAAGCTGAATCAGCGCTTAGTAGAAGCAGGCGAAAAACCTTTTGTTAATCCTCGTAATGCTGCTGCTGGTAGTTTACGTCAGCTAGACTCAAAAATCGCTGCTGCGCGACCATTGGCTTTTTACTGTTATGCTGTAGGGGTATTTGAAGGGGAATTACCGGACAGCCAATATCAACGTATTCAACAATTAAAAGCTTGGGGATTACCGGTTTCTAGTGAAGTAAAACGAGTAGTAGGCAAACAAGCTTGTCATCAGTTTTACGATAATATTGCTGAAAAAAGACCGGCATTAGCCTATGAAATTGATGGCGTTGTTTACAAAGTTGACGATATTAAACTGCAGCAAAAAATGGGGTTTGTAGCTCGTGCGCCACGTTGGGCAACAGCTTATAAATTCCCGGCTGAAGAAGCCGTTACTGTGGTTGATAACGTTGAATTCCAAGTGGGCCGAACTGGTGCGATCACTCCTGTTGCTAAATTAAAGCCGGTTTTTGTTGGCGGAGTGACAGTCTCTAATGCAACTTTGCACAATAAAGATGAAATCGAACGTTTAGGTATTTTAATTGGCGACGTGGTAGTGGTGCGTCGTGCAGGTGATGTGATCCCGCAGGTTGCACGTGTTGTGGTAGAGCAACGCGAAACAGATAAAACGCGTGCTATTGTTTTCCCTGAGACTTGTCCTGTATGTGATAGTGACGTTGAGCGTATTGAAGGGGAAGCGGTTACGCGTTGTACTGGTGGTTTATATTGTGAAGCACAGCGTAAACAAGCCATTAAACATTTTGCATCACGTAAAGCCTTAGATATTGATGGCTTGGGTGATAAGTTGGTCGATCTATTAGTTGATCATAAGATGATCAAAGATCCGGCGCAGCTTTTTTCATTAACGGTGCAACAAGTGGCGAGTTTACCGAGAATGGGTGAAACGTCGGCTAAAAAGTTAGTAAATAGCTTACAAATTAGTAAAAAAACAACGTTAGCGCGTTTTTTATATTCTTTAGGCATCCGTGAAGTTGGTGAAGCAACGGCAGCGAATTTAGCACAGCACTTCAAAACGTTAGAGGCGATCAAAGCCGCGGGCATCGAATCATTTAAAAGTGTAAGTGATGTGGGTGAGATAGTTGCTAAACACCTTTATTACTTCTTACGTCAAGACCATAACCTAGAGGTCATCACGCAACTGATTGAGGCTGGCATACACTGGGCTGAGATCGAGGTGGTAGACGAAAGTGATTTACCATTACTGGATAAAACCTTTGTGATCACAGGTAGTTTTACGGCTATGTCACGTAATGATATTAAAGCCGCTTTACAAGCATTAGGTGCAAAAGTGGCGGGCAGTGTTTCTAAAAAAACCAATACCTTAGTAGCGGGAGAAGCAGCGGGCTCAAAATTGACTAAAGCTACTGAGCTCGGTATTGAAATTTTAGATGAACAAGGTGTATTAGCTTTATTAAATAAATAATAATGGTAACTAGATTAGTGACCGATTTAACGACAATAAATAGGTCACTTGTTTAATATAATGGTACGAAAATAGATAAGGTGAGTGAATGAAAAAAATTAAAAATGAGTCTCAATTACTACAACATGCCACAAAGTTAGGTGCCGCTTATGCTTTAAAACGAGGTTATGTGGGGATCGATAGTACCACCTCAGCAAAAGATAAACAGGAATGCATTTATCGCCTTTTAGTACAAGATAAATTAATTAACCCACTTAATCCCGCAGATGAAAATACCGCTAATATCCGTCATAAGCTAGTCACTTGGATCATGAAGAACTTACCTGCAGACCACTCCTTACTTAAATAAGTGCCTCGCAAATTTAACGACTGAATAGGTAAATATTCTATTCAGTCATAGTAACAAGGTTATGCTGCTTTTTTACTTGGTAGGATAGCAGTCACTGCAACCACAACAAAAATAGCGAGATAAATAGCAAAGCTAACAATTAACCATTGCGGCATTGAGTAATCTAGGAAAGTCCAAACGATATCTGAACAGTAGCCCGTTGGGTTGAATAACCATGGGAACATTTCATGTAGTGGTAACCACTCAGGAAAGTTTGGGTAAAAATCACAGGTAGCAAATGGCGATGGATTCATCTGATAATCCGTATGCTCCATTGCCAATAACAATCCCCATACAGAACCCACACCCCATACAGCAAAGGCGCTTAATCGAATTACCACATTTTGTGGTGCGATTGCACCTAATAAACCTGCAGCTACTATTGCTAACATAGTTAAACGTTCATACACACACATCACACAGGGCTCAAGATGCATTACATGTTGAAAAAATAGAGCCGTTATTTCCATTATTAATGCGCTAGCAGCAAGTAATAACCATGGCCAACGTTGTTGAGACAGTGTTTTTAATTTGAATTGAGAGGGTTTTGAATTCAAGGGATTCTCCTAATAGAATAATTCAGCACGTATATAACCTCGTATTTCATTAAATTTCAACATAAACAGAAGACGCTAAGGTCAAATTTAGATAATCTAAACATCCTATATTGAGAATGAGTCTGAACCTTTGATCTCACTAGGTAAAGTTATTCATTTAATTTTATTTAAATCAGTCTATTAAAATAATTAAACAGAGTTAATTGTGGGCATCACTAGGTTAGAATATTTCGTTTATTTCATGTTAAAGTGAGTTAATGTTACTGTTTTTACAAACAGTCCTCATAGAGCGAACTGAATATGTTAAGATGCGGTCATAATATATTGGAAAATCAAGATAACAATGATAATGAAAGTTAAAGGGCCTGCTGACGTAGCAGAGCAATATCTAATAGAATCAATATGGAATGGTAGTATACCTATTCACTCTGAGCTGCCTGCTGAGCGATTGCTGGCGGATAAAATTGGTGTTACTAGAACCACATTACGCGAAGTGTTACAGCGATTGTCAAAAGAAGGGTGGATAACCATACGTCACGGTAAGGCAACTAAGGTCAATGACTTCTGGGAAACCTCTGGTTTAAACGTATTAAGTACAATTACTCGTTTAGATAAGGAACATCGCGGCGATTTTATTGACCAACTGATGTCAGTACGAACAAATATTAGTACCATCATCTTACGTATGGCTGCTAAACATAACAGTAAAAGCATTATAGAGTTTCTAGAAGAGGTCCCCGCTGTTGATGCAAGCAGCGAAGCGTTTACTGAATTTGATTACCGTTTTTATCACCATGTTGCGGTGTCATCAAATAACATGATCTACGTACTTATTTTAAATGGGTTGCAAGACTTATATCGTAAAGTGGGTATGTTTTACTTTTCTAATAATGAAGCAAAATTAATCGCTTTAACATTTTATGCGGATATTAAAAAAGTATTTGAAGAGGGCAACGGTCAGCAGATCATGCAAATAGTAAGGGATACCGCTTTTGCCAGTGGTAAAATTTGGTTACGTTTACGTGATCAATTACCCGATGATTTTTTAGATTAATCGCATTTTATTTTTTATTCGGCCTGCGGGCTATTTTTATATTTAGGGTTATTTTCTTGTCAAATAGCAAATTATTAAACCACCTTTCAGGGGTGCAAAAATTACTGGAAGTGGGCATTATCATTAGTGCCTTCGTTGCCATCTTCATTACCTTATCCCTATTCACTTTTTCACCTGTTGACCCAAGCTGGTCACAGCAACAATGGGTAGCAGAAATTCAAAATTCCGGTGGTCGAGTAGGCGCTTGGATTGCTGACATATTATTTTATGGTTTTGGTTTTTTAGCGTATTTAATCCCAGTGATTATCGTCTCCTTTGCTTGGGCTATTTTATGGAAGCCGTCTTTCACCTTTGATGTGGATTTTTTAAATTTAAGCCTACGTATTGTTGGTTTTATTTTTACCTTCTTTAGTTTAAGTGCTTTGATTGCCTTGAATGTCAGCGACTATTTATACTATCCATCGGGTGGGTTAGTCGGGGATATATTAGCGCAAAGTATGCTTGGTTTTTTCAGCTTAGTGGCTGTTAACCTTATCTTATTAACCTTTTTAATTTCAGGTACAACGCTCTTATTTGGCTTCTCTTGGATACGTTTAATTGATGGCTTAGGTGAATACACTCTTAACTTTATTAGCTGGTTAATTAATTTGCCAAATCTGCTAGGTGAAATGAAAGAAAAGCGCGCCGAAGGAGAAGATCAACGTTTACTTGAGAAGCAACAGGTTTTACAAGATAAATTAGAGAAAAAACAACAAAAACAAGCTGAAAAAGAAAATAAAAGATTGGCTAAATTGGCTGAAGCAGAGCCTGAAATTGAGAACGACGAAACTGAAAAAGCTATCGATTTCAGTCAATCTTATGAGCAAGATAATCAAGCCGATGATGCATTCCTTAGCACTAATTTTATAGACCAACCAGAAGAACAGTTACCTGAACTCAATATCGATAATATCGAGTGGCAAGCTGAACCTGAAGCAGAAAAGGTGGAGAAAGAAGAGGAACCTGTTGTTGCCAAAAAACAGGCTAAGACTGACTTTTCACACTTGCCTGAGCATGCTCGTCCTGCTGAAAGGTTTGTACCTGAAACCGATATTGCTCCTTTACCTAGCATCGACCTGCTGGATAGACCGGACAAGAAAGAGAACCCTGTATCCCAACAGGAGTTAGATAACGCTGCACGTCTAGTTGAATCAAAATTGCTGGAGTTTAAGATTAAAGCGGATGTAGTGAATGTGTTACCCGGCCCAGTGATCACTCGTTTTGAATTAGATTTAGCACCAGGCATGAAAGTGAGCACTGTCAGCAGTTTAGAAAAAGATTTAGCTCGTGCTTTATCGGCAATGAGTGTACGTGTTGTTGACCAAATCCCTGGTAAGTCAGTGATTGCATTGGAGCTACCAAATCGCCATCGTGAAATAGTGTATATCTCTGAAGTATTGGACTGCACTAAGTTCCACGAAAATAAATCTGCATTAACCATGGTGTTAGGGGCAGATATTTCTGGCTCTCCTGTTGTGGTTGATTTAGCCAAAATGCCGCATCTATTAGTGGCAGGTACAACGGGTTCAGGTAAGTCTGTTGGTGTAAACTGTATGTTGGTGAGTTTATTGTATAAATCATCGCCTGAAGATTTACGCATGATCTTAATCGACCCAAAAATGTTGGAATTGAATGTTTACGAAGGTATTCCTCATCTATTAACCGAAGTAGTGACCGATATGAAGGATGCTGCTAACGCGTTACGTTGGTGTGTTGGTGAGATGGAACGTCGTTATAAACTATTAGCTGAAATTGGTGTCCGAAACTTAGCAGGTTATAACGCGGTAGTTAAAAAAGCCAAAGCAGCGGGTGAGCCTATCTATGATCCTTTATGGAAACCTGGAGATAGCATGGCTGAAAGTGCGCCGGAACTAGAAAAACTACCAACTATTGTTGTGGTCGTTGATGAGTTTGCCGACATGATGATGATTGTGGGTAAAAAATGTGAAGAGCTAATTACACGTATCGCACAAAAAGCACGTGCTGCAGGCATTCATCTTATACTTGCTACACAACGACCATCTGTTGATGTTATTACTGGTTTGATCAAAGCAAATATTCCAACGCGTATTGCTTTCCAAGTATCGAGTAAAATTGACTCACGTACGATTTTGGGTCAACAAGGTGCAGAAACCTTATTAGGTCATGGTGATATGTTATATATGCCACCAGGGTCTGGTATGCCAACGCGTGTACATGGTGCTTTTGTTGATGACCATGAAGTACATAAAGTGGTTGCTGACTGGAAAAAACGTGGTCAACCAAATTATATTCAAGAAATTTTAGCTGGTGACGCTGATTTAGATATGTTGTTACCGGGTGAACAACCTGAAGGCGAAGATGAAATAGATGCATTATTCGATGAAGTGGTTGCGTTTATTACCGAAACTAGAAAAGTCTCAATTTCGAGCATTCAACGTAAGTTCCGTATTGGCTACAACCGTTCGGCGCGTTTAGTTGATCAATTACAAGCTCAAGGTGTGATTAGTGCACCTTCTGGCGCTAATAGTAATCGTGATGTATTAGCTCCACCACCTGTTAAGGATTAAAAATGAAAAACAAATTAATTATCGCTTTGACGCTTTTATGGTGCACCTTATCTGCTGCACATGCTCAAACAGACAGTGAATTATTACAACAAAAATTGGCTAAAGTGAGCACCATGCAAGCAGATTTTTCACAACAAGTGATCAGTGCGCAAGGTGACTTGATTCAACAAAGTGTGGGTAAACTAACCATTGCTCGTCCGGGTAATTTTTATTGGCAGGTCACATCACCAGATGAGGAGTTAATTGTATCCAATGGTGTTGATATGTGGTTATACAGTCCGTTCATTGAACAAGTGACGATTATGAACTTTTCTGATGCGATTGCAGGTACTCCCTTTGCGTTGTTGTCTGGTGCTGATGCTTCTGAGTGGCAAAACTTCGATGTGCAACAGAAGGAAGGTGCATTTGTTGTGGCTAATAATCAGAATAAAGTGAATGCTAACCAGTTTACTTTTGTATTTGATAAAGCTGACCATATCAGTCAATTTTCAGTTAAAGAAGCACAAGGTCAGACAAGTACTTTTACTCTTAGTAACAATAAAGCAGCCTCTAACCTGTCAGACGATTTCTTTGAGTTTGAGATACCTGCAGGTATTGAGATAGATGACCAACGCTAATGCAAGATCTCTTTTCATTTGATAATCAATTTCAACCCTTGGCTGCACGTATGCGGCCAAGAAACTTTGACCAATATATTGGCCAATCTCACCTAATAGCAAAAGACAAACCACTGCGAAAAGCATTAGAATCAGGTTATGCTCATTCGATGATTTTGTGGGGACCGCCTGGTACAGGAAAAACCACTTTAGCAGAGCTAATCGCTGAGTATTGTGATGCACACGTAGAGCGACTTTCAGCAGTGACATCAGGGATTAAAGAGATTCGTTCTGCCATTGATGTTGCAAAACAAAATCAAGCAGCAGGCCGCCGTACTTTATTGTTTGTTGATGAAGTACATCGTTTTAATAAAAGTCAGCAAGATGCTTTTCTGCCTTATATTGAAGATGGTACTTTCTTGTTTATCGGCGCCACTACCGAAAACCCATCCTTTGAGCTGAATAACGCATTGCTTTCTCGGGCTCGTGTTTATCTATTAAAAAAACTAACCGAAGCAGAAATAGTAGAAGTGATTGAACAAGCTTGCCAATCATCAATAGGATTAGCTGAGCAAAAAATTGAGTTTGCGGAGGGTGTGTTAGATAAGTTAGCGCTGCTAGTACAAGGTGATGCTCGAAAAGCCTTAAATTACTTAGAGTTATTAAGCGATATGGGCGAGCAACATAACGATAAGTTAGTGATTGATATTGCCTTATTAATGGAGATTGCAGGTCGAGAAGGAGTGAGCTTTGATAAACAAGGTGATCTTTTTTATGACTTGATTTCTGCGTTTCATAAATCAGTGCGCGGCTCTGATCCTGATGCGGCATTGTATTGGTATGCTCGTATGTTGGCGGGAGGATGTGACCCTTTATATGTGGCAAGGCGATTATTAGCGATAGCTTCGGAAGACATTGGTAATGCAGACCCAAGAGCGATGCAAGTTGCCATATCTGCCTGGGATTGTTTCACTCGAATTGGCCCTAAAGAGGGCGAGCGGGCAATTGCTCAAGCGGCTGTTTATTGTGCCTGTGCGGCTAAAAGTAATGCGGTATATACGGCCTTTTCAAAAGCCAAACAAGCGGTAGAGGCTTACCCTGATTTAGAAGTGCCTGTGCATTTACGTAATGCACCAACAGAATTAATGAAGTCATTAAATTATGGCGAAGGTTATCGTTATGCACATGATGAGCCGGGTGCTTATGCTGCCGGCGAAGTTTACCTACCAGAAGCATTAGCAGGTATGGCGTTTTATCATCCTGTAGAGCGTGGTTTAGAAACTAAAATTGCAGAAAAACTACGTTATTTAAAACATAACGATCAACAAAGTGATAAAAAACGCTATTAACGATGAGTCCGTTTCAATAGCGTATGTTTAAGGATGTAAAATGAACAATCTTATGGTGAATATTGCTTTTGTTGCTTTTGGCGGCGCATTTGGGGCAACTTTCCGTTATTTAATTGGTATTGGTATGGTTAGCCTCTTTGGAAAAGGTTTTCCTTTTGCTACACTTACGGTCAATGTGATTGGCTCACTGATAATGGGTTGTATTTATCAGTTAGTTCAACAAGAAACAATCTCCTCTTCACCTTGGTGGCCATTAATTGGTGTAGGTTTTTTAGGTGCATTAACCACATTCTCTTCATTTTCCATGGATAGCTTGTTATTGATTCAACAGGGCGAGTTATTGAAGGCGATGTTGAATGTGGTATTAAATGTGATGGTATGCTTATTAGCAGCATATCTAGGTACTTTATTAGTTTTGAAAAGTTAGGGAATAAGATGTTAGACGCAAAGTTTCTACGTAATGATATTGAGCAAACGGCTGAACAGTTAAAAAGACGTGGTTTCGATTTAGATGTTAATTTACTAAGTGAATTAGAAGAGAAAAGAAAATCGTTACAAATGAGTGCCGAAAACTTGCAATCGGAGCGTAACACTCGCTCTAAAGATATTGGTCAAGCTGCAAAACGTGGTGAAGATATCAAACCATTACGTGAAGCAATGAACGAATTAAGTGACGCGTTAGAAAAAGCGAAAGAAGAGTTTGCTGTGGTTAGCGAGCAAATCAAAACAATTTCAGACAGAGTTCCTAATTTACCACATGAATCTGCACCGATTGGTAAAGATGAAAGTGAAAATGTTGAAGTATCAACTTGGGGCACACCTAAGCAATATGACTTTGAAGTAAAAGACCATGTTGAACTTGGTGAAGCGCTTGGCGGTTTAGACTTTAAATCAGCGGTTAAAATCTCTGGTTCTCGTTTTATCGTTATGCAAGGTCAAATTGCTAAATTACACCGTTCATTAGCACAGTACATGCTTAACTTACATACTAACGAACACGGTTATACTGAAATGTATGTGCCTTACTTAGTTAATGCAGATAGCTTGTACGGTACTAGTCAATTACCTAAATTTGGAGATGACCTATTCAATACTAATCCGGCAACGGAAGAGGGTATTGGCATGTCATTAATCCCAACGGCTGAAGTGCCATTAACCAACATGAGCCGTGATGTGATTTATGATGAAACAGATTTACCAATTAAAATGACTGCTCATACACCTTGTTTCCGAAGTGAAGCTGGGTCTTACGGTCGTGATACTCGTGGCCTTATCCGTCAGCATCAATTCGATAAAGTAGAAATGGTACAACTTGTTCACCCTGAAAAAAGCTTTGAAGCTTTAGAAGAGTTAACAGGTCACGCAGAACAAGTATTGAAAAACTTAGAACTACCTTACCGTAAAGTTGTATTGTGTACGGGCGATATGGGGTTCAGTGCCACTAAGACGTATGATTTAGAAGTATGGTTACCAGCACAAGATACTTACCGTGAAATCTCTTCATGTTCTAATGTCGGTGATTTCCAAGCGCGTCGTTTACAAGCAAGATTCCGTCGTGCTGGTGCGAAAAAACCTGAATTACTTCATACTTTAAATGGTTCTGGTTTAGCGGTAGGCCGTACATTAGTGGCTATTTTAGAAAACTATCAATGTGCCGATGGTCGTATTGAAATCCCAGCTGTATTACAAAGCTACATGGGTGGTTTAACACATATTGGTTAAATTAGACTAATAGTAAGTTAACGAAAAAAGGAGCTTTATGCTCCTTTTTTGTTTTTTGCTTTAGTGTTTTATTTATCTGTAAAGGTTATTCATCATCGTTATAGTCACTTAGGACTAAGTTTGCAGCAGCAAATGCCGCTGACTCTCTGACTTGCTCTGGTAAGTTGGTATCTTGGGCTATTTCATCCAAGGTATTAATTGCACAGGTGATTGCTTTAGGTACATAAGCAGTATCACCGCTACCAATAAGGTTAATAAGGTTTTTGGTTTTTTCACTGTATTTGAACATAGTCGATCCTTATGACAACACATTTCGCTAAGTGTTGTTTGAGTCTTGTTGTGTAATGATGGCTGCTTGATAAAACAGGCTATGAAATCAGTATAAACAAGACAACCCATCAAAAAATGATACAGGTCAATTTTACCTAGATAAATTTCTGCTTCTTATAGTTAACCTTCTACTATTCAAGCGGCTAAGATAATTAATGCGTTTGAATACTTCATTTCAACTCTATCTATTCTTAAGCTTAACCATCAGGCTTGTATTTAAACCATTAATTATTGATTACAGTATATAAAACAACTGGTATTAGTTTGTTGCGCATCTGCTTCAATAATTGCACGAGCTTGTGAAGATAAGTCGTTCACCCAAGTTACTACGGTGCAATAATTGTTACTTTTTAATAACGCTGATAGCAGGGTTAATTGATTGTTTACTTTGCTCGAATCAATCATCAATACACGGCTTTTATCGATGCCTGCTGCTTGAAAGAATTGTGTGTTTGGTTTCCCTGGTGGTGCTAGGAATAATATCCAACCTTGGTCTTCACCCGCCTGTATATGCGATAACAGTTTTTGATAGTTATTCTCTTGATAATGCACATTGACTAACTCAGCACTTATTGTTGTTTCTGGCTCATAATCTTGTAATAAAAATGAGTTAGCTTGTGTTGTTGTCATTAATCTAGATAGCATATGATTCACCTGTATAAATAAACACTGTATGTAACAACAGTATTCTTATTTTTTGTAATGATCAAGTAAATTTTGTCTATATTGCTCATTTTTTGTGTTTTATGGTTAAGTTTTGAACGTGATTGTTGTCTAGATGAGGTACTTATACCAATCATAGTAAGTAACTGATCTATTTTACTTGTTAAAACAACTTATTTTTTCGTTGTAAGTTTCGTATATGGAACAACCATTTACATCAACTTACGCCTCTAACTAAGCCATTTTTCCGGCGCAAAATTTAGATCAGTTATTTAATACAATTGGTATTAGCCACAAACTCACGGGAAACTATAATGATGAAACATTTAATTGTAGGGTTAACCGGCTTACTGGCTTTAGCAACGACCACTTCAGTGT
>NZ_QOCB01000046.1 GCF_003318165.1 Psychromonas sp. B3M02 | reverse complement strand
GGTATTAACTATGTATCGTTATAATAATAAAAAAATCTTAATCGTAGATGATCAAAAACCTTTCCATGTCATGCTCAAAGCGATGTTAATCAACCAAGGTGCTACTAATATTACCTTTGTTGAAAGCACTGACCAGGCAGTGAAAGTAGCGAGTCTCATTAAGTTTGATATCTATCTGTTTGATTACAATTTAGGGGCAGGTAAAAATGGCGTACAACTTTTAGATTACTTAAAGCAAAATAAGTTAATCCCCGCTCACGCTCTGTGTTTTATTATCACCGGCGACAGCAATAAACGCATGGTATTAACGGCCATGGAAAAATCACCTGATGATTATCTAATGAAGCCCTTCTCTCCTGTTCAGCTAAGTACGCGTTTAATCGCTGCTACTAAGCGTAAATCAATGTTGCAAGATATCTATAAAGCGATCTCAGATAAAGATTACCCACTCGCTATCTCATTATGTAAAGATAAGATCCAAGCCTCTTCAGAAAACCGAAACCTATGTAAAAACTTACTGGCTGAAATCTACATTGAGACTGAAGAGTTTACTAACGCTGACCGTATTTTAAAGCCATTAGTTGAATTAAGACCCTTGGTTCGCCCCTGTATTAGCTTGGGCAGATCGCTGTTCTTGCAAAAAAAATATAAAGAGTCCATTGAAGTATTAACACGTTTGATAGAGAACTCACCTTTGCAGATGGAAGCCTATCGGTGGTTAGCACACTCTTACAAGCAAGATGGACAATTAGATAATGCCTTAACCATTTTAACGCAAGCAGCTAATGCAACACATCATAGTATCGAACGTCATCAAGAAGTGGCTTTATTAGCTAATGAGATGGAGGAGTATTTAGTGATGGTCAATAGTTACAGCTCTATTTTATTCTTGAGTCGTAACTCTTTTTACCCAGATCCTTGCCACCTCGCGAATTACTTGCGCAGTATTCTTAACTTAGCGAAACAAGAAGCTGACTTAAATGAGCGCCGACAGATTCTAAAACGAGTCTCTTCAACCTTGTATCAAAGCCGTTTTGAAGAAGGAAAGAGTAAAGACTTTAACTTTAATGGTTTTGATGAAATCTACCAAGCCAACGTATTATTTGCTTTAAACGAGCCACTAAAAGCTAAACGCCGTATTTTTAACACCTTAAAAAACACAACCGGTGTCGTAGAAGATTTTGATACCACTTTTTTAATTGAAAGCGCTTTATCGTTATTGGATATTGGTGAATTTGAGGAAGCAACGCCTTTATTGGCCGAGTTAAACCAACGTCATATTATCGACCAAACCACTGAGATAAATATCAAAAAACACACTGGGCAAGCGTTACAAAAGCGCATGAATAATTTTAAAGCACATAATAAAGCGGGTATCGAACATTTCACCAATGGTGAATATGAACAAGCATTAGAACGTTTTGACCAAGCATTATTATTAGAGCCATTAAATTCAGGTGCAATCTTAAACCGCTCGCAGGTGTTTATTCATATGTTACAAAAGAACCCTAAAAACAAAGGGGATTTAATTGTTAACTTCCAAAATACCACTGCATTATTAAATAATACACACTTGCCTGAAGTACACGCTGAACGTTTACAAGCGCTCCGTTATGAGTTCAAAAAAATCAAGAGCGCTATCTAGTCTCTAAATAGCTGAATAGCTTAAAACACTGCTTAATATCCTTTGTATAAAAGGCATTAAGCAGCGTTAGGATAATACCAATGATATTAAGCTAGGCTTTTATTCGGCCCAAAGACTTCATAATGGATTTTATCATCACTGATCTGTAACGCTTTCAATTGCTCATATACCGCTTTCATCATGACTAATGGACCACAAATATAATACTCAGCACCAGCAGGTAATAGCCCCTGTATTTTCTGTAAATCAATCAAACCTTGATGTTCATTTCCCGTCACATTATCGGTTTGTTGATAGAAACAGTAAGCATTGACCTTGGCTTGCTCAACTAATAAATCTAACTCCCCTTTAAAGGCATGATGTTGTTGGTCTTGTGCGCCATGTATAAAGTGGACTTCACGCGCTGTCGTTTGTTTGCTTAAGGTTTCTAACATAGCTTGCATCGGTGTGATACCTACACCACCACTAATCAGAACAGCTGGATTATCGGTTGCTTGTAACACAAACTCACCACATGGTGGTGTCACTTTTACTGTATCACCCACCTTAAATTGACTGTGTAGATAGTTAGAAACAAGCCCTTCTCCTTGGCCATTTAATTCTTTTTTAACTGAGATACGGTAACCTTTCCCATCAAAAGCGCCCGACAGGCTATATTGTCTTATCTGCTGATAGTCTTGACCCTGTGGTGTTAAATAAATACTGATGTATTGACCAGCTTTATACTCTGCAACTGGTTTTTGATCATTAGGTTGTAGATAAAAAGAGGTGATCAAAGGCGTTTCTTGCTGCATTTTTACAATAGTGAAATCACGTGTATCAGACCAACCACCGGCCTTTTTAGCATTTTCTTCGTACAGTGCTTTTTCTCTTTCAATAAACACATTAGCCAGTACACCATAACCACTCGCCCAAGCTGCAATCACCTCATCACCAGGGTTTAACACTTCTTCAATAGCTTCTAGCAACGCACTGCCCACCAGCGGGTAATGCTCAGCTTTAATGCCTAAACTGGCATGTTTTTGCGCGATACGCTCTACATCACCTAGGATAACAGACAAGTTATCGACATATTTTGAGAAAGCATAAACCGCCATCGCTAATGCTTGCTTTTGATTACCCGACTTCTGATTGGTCATGTTAAAGATATTTTTTAATTCAGGATTTTTCTCCAAGAGTATTTGATAAAAACGTCCAGTGATCTGCTCGCCATATTCAGCCAAAGCAGGTGCGCTCGCTTTAATTATCGTAATTTCATTATCTGTTAACATGTGCCACCTCATTAAGTTGCATTTAAAATACTTGTTTAAACTTAAAATGCATATTAAATACTTATTTTAAAAGATGCAATTAAAATGCATAATTAAAATCAAACCATCAAGTTCAATAAACAACAGAATCAAACGGCGTTAAAAGGTTATCTATTGCAGCTCACTAAACATACAGATTATGCGATTCGTGTATTAATTTACTTAAATACTCAGGTTGATAATGCACCATTAGCAAAGGCGACTGACATTGCAGAATTATTTGGGATCTCCTTTAATCACCTTACTAAGGTCATTCATCACTTAGGTAAAGCGGGGTTTATTCAAACCGTGCGAGGAAAAAGTGGCGGGATAAAACTAGCTAAATCCGCAGACCTGATCAATTTAGGTAATGTGATTGAAGTGATGGAAACAACCCTGGCTCCGGTGAACTGCCAAGATCCACCTTGTCGATTAAATAGCGTTTGTTTGGTCAAGCCTATCTTTCATAAAGCAATGCAAGCTTTTCTCGATGAATTAAGAAAGCACAGCTTAGCAGATATCTGTATCGCTAAAACCAATGATGTGTGGAAAGTAAGTTTAGATCAGCCTATTAATTTGGCGTAATCTGCGGTAGATCTACAGGCTCTGTTGTTGCAGTACTTGACGAGAATATTCCACCACTTGCTCGGTGAGTTGCTTCATTAACTCTCCGCCTAATTGCCAGCAATGCCAGTATAGGGGCACTCGTACCCGCTGCTCGGGCAAGATATCCACCAGCGCCCCACTCTTCAGGTGATGTTCAACACTGAAGGTACTATTAAAACTGTAAGCACCACTAGCTAAGGTTAAATCAACAAAGGCTTCCGATGAGCGAATGGTATGACAAGGATAGTGCCCCATCTGCAATTGAAAGTTTTCACGCATAAAAGCAAAGTGCATGTCATCATGTTGATCAAAGGACATCGCAGGAGCATGCTGTAAACTTTCTCTGTTTACCCCATTTTTAAAAAAGCGTTGAATAAAATCAGGGCTCGCCACACAAACATATTCCATGTACCCAAGGAAATGACTGTCACTACCGCTAATAGCCTTAGCTTTACTGGTTAAACATGCTAAGGCTTCACCGCTACGCATACGTTCCCAAGTCGTTGATTCATCTTGTACAAATAGATTAAGTTGCACATTATTTTTCTGAATAATCGGACTTAACGCAGTGATCAACCAACTGGCTAAACTATCTGCATTAACCGATAAAGGTAAGGTTTGTGCTTGGTTAGTTTGTAGATCAAGTTGCTGATTTAGCTCCATCTCTAGCTGTAAAACCCGCTGATAATGGCCTAATAAAATACGCCCTAGAGGTGAAGATTGAGGTGGTGTAGAACGAATTAACAGTGGCTCACCAAACTGTTTTTCTAATAATTTAATGCGTTGAGAAATAGCAGACTGCGTAATAAACAAACGTTGTGCCGCACGTTCAAAGCTTTGCTCCATCACGACGGCATCCAAAGCTTTCAATAACTTATAATCAATTTGGCTTAAATCCATCGCTTATAACTTCCTCTATTCACCATTATTAGTAAAACTAATTAAACATTAAATTTATTAGCTACACTAACATAAAGAAAAAAACTATAGTAGCCACAACAAACAATCAGCTACTGGAATATTATGCTTACGACCTACTTTACTGGCCTCACGTTAATGGCCACTTTAATTATGCCAATTGGTATGCAAAACGCCTTTGTATTAAACCAAGGAATTCGTCGTCAGTACCATCTATTTGTTGCAGGATTTTGCTCACTTGCTGATGCTATTTTTATGTCCGTTGGTGTGTGGGGTGGTGCTAAGGTTTTTAATGCAAACCCATGGTTACTCACAGGTATTGGCGTACTGGGTGCGGTGTTTATGTATTATTATGGATTCCTCTCTTTCAAAAGTGCCGCACAAGGTGGCAATAACCTCAACGGAGAAAGTAAAAACCGCAACTTTAAAGCTATTTTGTTAGCGTGCTGTGCTTTTACTATCCTTAATCCACATGTGTATATCGATACTGTGGTTATCCTAGGTGGTTTTGCCGCTAACTTAACAGCTGATCAACGTCCGTGGTTTGTATTAGGCGGCGTAAGCGCCTCATTTATTTGGTTCTTTGGTTTGTCTTTATTAGGTCAAAAACTAGCACCAGTCCTATCTAAACCTAGAAGCCAGCAGATAATCGACTTTGTAATCGCTTGTATGATGTGGGTATTAGCTACTTATTTGTTATATTATGTATTAACGAATTAATAGACAAAGTTTGCACGGAAGATGCTAATAAAACAACATGATGAGCCACAGCTAAAACACAAAAAACGCATATTTGAAGTTGATCTATTACGTGGAAGTGCCATTGTGTTAATGGTTATCTTCCACTTTTGTTATAACCTCGCAGTGTTTGATTGGTGGAACATTAACACCAGTAAGCAGTTTGAATGGCAAGTCTTTAGAAGAGTCATTGTCAGCGGATTCTTACTAGCCGTTGGCATGAGCAGTTACCTCGCCTACTCCCAACAAATCAACTGGTTTAAATTGACTAAATCCACGGGAAAACTAATTGCAGTGGCTTGGTTGATCACAGTAGGTAGCATTTTCATGTATCCAAATGCTTGGATCTACTTTGGCATCATCCATTTTATTGCTGTGGCGTTACCCATTGCCGCAGTATTTTCTCGTTTTCCAAACACTGCGCTACTTTTAGGCGTGAGTTGCCTAATAAGTTACCAAATGGGTTGGCTCAGTATGAAACCAATTTGGGTGTGGTCCATCTATCATCTCAATATCCCTACTAAGACAATGGATTTAGCCAGTTTTATTCCTTGGATTGCATCGGTATTAATTGGTATCTATTTAATGCACAAATCATTATTTAATCTAAAAGCAAAAAATAATAAATTTACCAATACCTTAGCTCGATTAGGGCAGCATTCCTTAGCAATTTATATACTTCACCAACCTATTATGTACGGCATTATGTTTGCCATTACTATGGCATAAAAGTATGGCATAAAAGTAAGGCATAAAATTCAAACTAACCTATTATTATCTCTACCCCTGATATTTTGAGTTGCTGTAACCCATCTTGATACGGGCACTTATCAGTCATTTATTGTATTATGTCGCCACTTTTTTAAAATGTACCATTATTAGGAAGTCTATTTTGCATACGCTTGCACAACTTAAAGCTGGAAAATTAATTGGAATCAAACGTTTACAATTAGTTGAATCACTTACAGAATTTCCAATGGAAATTTTAACCTTAGCCGAAAGCTTAGAAATACTAGACTTATCAAATAATCAGCTTACTAGTTTGCCAAAAGAGATAGCGCAACTACGTCATTTGAAGATTATTTTTGCTTCTAATAACTGTTTTACAGAACTCCCTGAAGCCTTGGGCGATTGTCCTAAATTAGAGATGGTTGGCTTTAAATCTAATCAGATCACACAGGTTAGTGCAGCGGCATTACCTATGCCATTACGGTGGTTAATTTTAACTGATAACCAGATATCCTACTTACCGGAAGCGCTGGGTGATCGCCCTCGTTTACAGAAGCTTGCCTTAGCGGGTAATCAATTAAAGCGTCTGCCTAAGAGTACTGACCAACTATTAAATTTAGAATTACTGCGCATCTCAGCCAACCAATTACTAGCATTCCCTATTCAGGTATTAAACCTACCTAAGTTAGCTTGGTTTGCCTTTGCAGGTAACCCATTTTGTAGCACTAGCGCTGAGACAAAACCTTCAACGATTCAGGTGATTGATGCTTCACACTATGAGCTGCAAGAGGTATTGGGACGAGGTGCTTCTGGGGTTATCTATAAAGCCAAATGGGTTGATGCAGCAAACCAGGATAACCTATGGCCAAACGAAATTGCAGTGAAAGTCTTTAAAGGCGAAGTCACCAGTGATGGCTACCCTCAAGATGAATTAGATGCTTGCTTGAGAGTCGGTGAACACCATAATTTAGTTAAACCAATTGCGCGTGTTGTCGACGCAGAGCAATTAGCATTAGTGATGGAATTAATCCCACCACACTTTAAAAACCTAGGTTTACCGCCTAACTTTGATACTTGCACACGCGATACCTTTGAAGCAGGTTTTGAATTACCAATTAACACGATCAAGACAATAGTTGAGCAGATGCAAAGGGTCTTTGAACATTTACATAATAACCAAGTGTGCCATGGTGATTTATACGCTCATAACACCTTATTTGATGCGCAAGGTAATATCATCTTTGGAGACTTTGGGGCAGCCAGCACCTACCAAGGTTTGCTGCCTATGATCCAAGAGACCATTAAAGAGATGGAAGAACGTGCGTTTATCCACTTTATCGATGACCTGTTAAGTATTTGCCGCATTGAAGATAAAGAAAACCATGAATACCAAGCGTTAAAAGCATTAACCTTTGAAAAAGTTGAAATGTGCTAAAGCGTGATAATACACAGAACAAAAAACTAAATAACAGTATGAGCCACTGACAATATCAATAAGTGGCTCTTTTGATGTTAATCTAACAATTAACGTAATTCATCCACTACTGCTAACATCGCCACTAGTGATGCTTCGCCCAGCTTAATAGAGCGTTCTGGAGACCACCCCATCGTTGGGTCAGGTACATTATCATTATCTTTAAACGGCATCTCTAGAGTATTGGCTAAACAATCAAACTGTTCAGCCACCCAGTTTGTTGCCACCGTCATATTTGCTTCACCAGGCGCATCTATCTCATAACCAAATTTAGATTGGAAATCCGCACTGGCTAACTTAAAGACATCAGAGAATCTATCACGCAGTTTCGCTAATCTATCGTTATAACTTGGTGTGCCCTGTGAGCCTGCAAGGAATACATAGGGTAACGCCTCGTCGCCATGCACATCATAAAACAGATCAACACCAGTCTCTTTCATCTTATTAATCACATGGAAGACTTCTGGGCTTTTCTCTAGGCTTGGGTTTAACCACTCACGGTTTAAATTAATACCCGCAGCATTAGTACGTAAATGCCCACGTACACTACCATCTGGGTTCATATTAGGCACAATGTAAAAATTAGCTTTATCTAATAATAGTTTAGCGGTTGCATTATCACTGTCTAATAAACTGTGTAACAGTCCATCTACTAACCATTCTGCCATGGTTTCACCTGGATGCTGGCGAGCAGTGATCCAAATATTACGCTTGTTAGGGTCATCATCGCCTACTTTTACTAACGTTAAGTCACGCTTATCTAAAGTTTCGCCTAAATGCTCAAGGCTAACCAAAGGGTGCATCTGCACAGCCGCTAACAAGTCTTGATGACGTTCGTAGCTATAAGGTGCAAAATAAGCGATTTGAATACTTTCACAGTCCATATTAACTACAATGCTTAATTTACCATCTTTATAAAAAGTAGGTAAACGGAACCAATGTTGACGATCATAGGAAGCAACAGCTTGGTAATTTTCCCAACCTTCTAAATAAGACGCTTCACCCGCATTAACAATATTCATGACATATTGCTCGCCCACTTCGCCTTCTACACGGAAGTTAAACCATTGAAAAAACTCGTTACCCACATCTGGACGAATAGCCAATTGAACATCTTTTTTATCTTCTAAATTAATGACTTCAATGTTTCCCGAATCAAAATTAGCTGTAATGCGCATAACCTTTCCTTTGTAAATATCGTTAAAGAGTTTTGAGCATAACTGATTACGCCACAACAACAAGCCTTTAAGATTACGCGCTAGGTCATAAACAATTAAAAAAGCGAATTATTATGATAAAAAGTTGCGCTCACGCTCATCACTGAATGTTTGCATATGTTAATTTCAATAAATACTACAATATGACTAAATTATTAGAATGACTAAGGTAATTAACTATGAAACAACATCGCTTTATTATCCCTGCATTACTCGCATTCACTTCTGTCGCGCAGGCAAACGTGGCTTTTTCAAACCCTGATGGAGTATTAGGAGAGCCCGTTAACTACCCGCAATTTCAATCTATATTAAAAGCCTCAGAATTACAGATATCAGACCCTGAAGGTAAAAAAGGTAACAAAGAATACTTTGCATTAGATGGTGACTTTAGCGGTATTGTTAGCCCGTATTTCTATGTTGATAAAAAGTCAGAAGCCTTAGTGTTTAAAATGAAAGAAACACACCTGCGCAATGAAGTACGTGTACATAATAATTTTCGTACCGACTTACCAAACAAGCACTACACACTGAGTGCTGAGGTACAACTCATTGATCCAATCGGCTCCATGAAGGACTCTGATTCCAAGCAAAATGAAATCACCTTTCTCCAAGTACACAACAAAGGGTTAGATAACCAAGGTACACATAATGTCCCTCATCCACTGTTACGCGTGGTCTGGAAAGAAGATAATGACGGTGTAAAAGGCCATTTCTGGGGTATTGTGAAAAACAACGCAGTGGTTTGTAAAGGAACCTTTGGTAAGAAGAATAAAGATAAAGAGATGTGCAAAGCAGACGTCGCTTATAAAAAATATGATTTAGGTAAAGCAGCAACCGATAAAGCGACGGCCTTTGATATCACAGTAGGCAATAAACAATTAGTGATTGATGTCGATGGCAAGCGTCTTGTTGAACATGATATTGATTACTGGCGTCACCTATTAAGCTACTTTAAAGCCGGTGTTTATAATCAATTCACCCATGGTATGAGTGAAGCGCACTTCTACAAATTACAATATAAAGCAACAGAAACAGAGTAAATCATAATAGATGTTAACCCGCATTATTTGGGTTAACATTTCACTTTTTTGCAGGTCAGAAAATACTGTTCAAAAATTTAATCTATCTGTAAATATTTATGCATTTGCACTGATAAACGCCAATTACGCTCAATGCACACTTGCATACATAATGCCGTTGCCTTGGCTTTCTGAGAGATAGGTTGTAAGCTAATGGTTTTATCGTCTACTGATTTAAGCTTCGCTAATAAAGCATCTAACTGCTCAATATCCTTTTCAGTGCCAACCGGGTGTTTAATCTCATTAGCGCGTTGTAGAGCCTCTTTTAATACCTCTTTTTTACCACGCATATTTACTTTTGGTGATAAGGTCACCCAAGTTTGTTGATCCACCAATACAGGGTAAGTTCCACTGGTTTCAATTTGAATGGAAAAGCCAAATTCATGTAATACTTGTGTTAGCTCTCGTAGGTCGTACATACAAGGCTCACCACCGGTGATCACAATTAAGTTAGCGGTGTAACCTAAACGTTTTATCTCATCAACAATCTCTTTAGCCGAACAATCAGCCCAACGGTCAGACTCATTACTTTTATCCGTAACAATCACTAAATCAGACTTTTTATCCGGATCAATTTCCCAAGTATGCTTAGTATCACACCATGCACAACCAACATCACAACCTTGCAAACGAACAAAAATAGCAGGCACTCCGGTGTAAAAACCTTCGCCCTGGATGGTTTGAAATAGTTCATTTACTTTATAGTTTTGACTCATTGACGTAACATGCCTTCTTTGAAATATACTTGCTCACTTTTTATTTGGGCTGTTTATAAGTGAATACAATAGGAAACACAAGCGTTATGAGCAAAAAGGTCGTGGTTATTTATTCTGGTGGTATGGACTCTTATACTGTTTTACACAAAGCGATTGAAGAAGGGTTAACCCCTTTTGCATTGACTTTTGATTATGGTCAACGCCATGTAAAAGAGATCCAAGTCGCTAGTGAGGTATGTCAATCACTGGACATCAACCATAAAATTATCGACATTACTGCAATTAACCAGCTGATTGGCGGGTCTTCTTTAACAGACAGCTCCATTGAAGTCGCAACCGGTGATTATGACAATAACAACATGGTTAATACCGTGGTGCCTAATCGCAATATGATCCTACTTTCGTTAGCTATCGGCTATGCCGTCTCGATTGGCGCTGAGCAAGTCTATTACGGAGCTCACTCAGGTGACCATGAGATTTACCCTGATTGCCGCCCTATCTTCGTTGATAAAATGAATGAAGTAGCAGCAGTGGCTAATTATGAAAAAACACAAATTCATTCTCCATATTTAAAGAGCGATAAAGTAGGCATCTTAAAAGATGGCTTAAGAATGGGTTTAGATTACAGCAAAACTTGGACATGTTATAACGGCCGAGAAAAAGCCTGTGGTCAATGTGGTAGCTGTAAAGAACGTTTAGAAGCCTTTGCTAGCAATGGTTTAACCGACCCAATTAGCTACGAAGCTTAAAATAAAACAATCATCATCTAGGATTAACATGGCTAATATTAATATCGACTTCACCCAACAAGTAGTCATCGATACACAACAGCAACCTTGGATAAACAGTCCAATGGCTGGAGTATTGCGTAAACCATTAGCCAGGTCTGAAGATGAAGTGCATATCACTAGCATTGTAGAATATGCACCTAAATCATATTTCAGTGAACACCCTCACCCACAGGGTGAAGAGATATTTGTGCTAGAAGGTGTTTTCTCTGACCAAGATGGTGATTACCCCGCAGGTACTTACCTGCGTAATCCTCCAAATAGTCGACATAAACCTTTTAGTGAACCAGGCTGTTTAATCTTTGTAAAGCTTAATCAATTCGATGATGCAGACCTGAAATCTGTTCGTATTAATACACAACAAGCGCCTTGGTTACAAGGAATTGGTAACTTACAAGTGATGCCACTACACGACTTTGAAGGCCAACATACCGCATTAGTAAAATGGCCAGCTGGCGAGCGTTTCAAGCCGCACAAGCACTTTGCTGGTGAAGAGATATTAGTGATTTCAGGAACTTTCCAAGATGAGTTTGGTCTTTACTCAAAGCATACTTGGATTCGTAGCCCACACATGAGTGAACATAACCCGTTTGTTGAGGAAGAAACAATTATTCTAGTAAAAACAGGTCATTTGCCAATATAACTGCATTATTTTAGATTAAGCGCTGCTAACAAACATAAGCAGGATCAACGCCAATATTTAACTAATTCAAGTTCTGCTATTCCAAATCTGCCATTTTTTTTATAAAATGTGAAGTTACGCCGTTATTTGGCATGCTTTTTCCTATTCATATGTTTTAAATCAGAGAGCTGAAATGTTACTAGATCCTTATTATATCCAGCAAGACAGCAACATCACCATCAGTGCAGAGCAAGCAAGTATCTTTGCCAAAAAAGAATGCCAAGACTTCAACCCTATTCATGACCCTGACTCAAAAAGATTCTGTGTACCTGGCGATCTATTGTTTTCATTAGCATTAAAAGAATACGGTGTAAGCAAATCAATGAGCTTCACTTTCACCAATATGGTGGGAGACAATATTCCATTAACTTTCCCTGAAGCAACAAGCGACGACATTGTTGTTACCAATGCACAAGGCAAAAGCGTACTAGAAATCAACAAGTCAGGTGAAACAACACAAGATTTAGGGTTAATTGAGTCTCTGATTAAAAACTATGTGGTTTTTTCTGGTCAAAACTTCCCAACGCTATTAATGCCGTTAATGAAAAAACATCAAGTGATGTTTAATCCTGCTCGTCCATTAGTAATGTACAACAGCATGAGTTTTGAGTTTGATAGCCTAACGTTAACAAACCCTCTGCGTGTAGAATTAGCTGAAAGTAAGCTAGAAGTTGAATCAAAACGTGCTAACGAATTTTTACATTTTGATATTTATGACGGTGATAAAATCATCGGCCGTGGTATTAAAACAGTAGTGGTTGGTGGTTTAAAACCTTATGACCATGATGCTATTACAGCCTTTGCAGATAATTACCTAGCAAACCGCAACGCATTTTAAGACTTTGCTGTGAACGCTGGGTTCAAATTATAATGATGCGGGAAAACTCAGTTTTCCCTTTTTTATACCTAAACACAACATGATTACCCACACCTCCCCAGCTATTTCTGTCTTTCAATAAAAATAAAAAATTTTTAAATCTCCTATTGAAAACAAATTTTAGTGCCCCTAAATAATAATACCAATTGTATTAA
>NZ_QOCB01000123.1 GCF_003318165.1 Psychromonas sp. B3M02 | reverse complement strand
CTGATCTAAATTTTGCGCCGGAAAAATGGCTTAGTTTAAGGCGTAAGTTGATGTAAATGGTTGTTCCCTATACGAAACTTACAACGAAAAAAAAAGTTGTTTTAACAAGTAAAATAGATCAGTTACTTACTATGATTGGTATAATAGTGGACGCGATGGACTATTAATATTTTCATCGTCTATTGGTTTATTTTATTTACTCTTAGGAGAACTTATTATGAATACGATTGATTTAACTCCCCTTTACCGTAACAGCGTTGGTTTTGATCGTTTAGCTTCACTAATTGATAACGCATTAACCACAGACACAAAAACGAGTGGTTACCCACCTTACAACATCGAAGTGCTCGGTGAAAATAACTACACCATCTCATTAGCTGTCGCAGGCTTTTCACAAGAAGAGCTGGATATCCAAGTTGAGAAAGGAGTATTAACGGTTTCAGGTAGCAAACAACACACGCAAGAGGAGCGTAAATACCTGCATCAGGGAATACCTGACCAAGCCTTTGAACGTAAATTTAATTTAGCAGATTATGTTGAGGTAACAGGCGCAGACTTAGCCAATGGTTTATTAAATATTAACCTAGTTAAAGAGATTCCAGAAACCATGAAACCGAAGAAGATTTCAATTAATCAAAGCGATAAATCTTTAACGCACCGAGAAGAAAAGTTAATTAACAATAAAGAGAAAACAGCATAAGTTAGCAACTCTTTGTTAATGATTAAGCCATCATAAACTCAAAAAGAGGCTGTTAAACAGCCTCTTTTTAATAGAGCAATTAGTTTAATTCAGCCTAAATTGATCAATAGCTCAACAATATTCGTTAAGTAATGGTATTGATAACTTCAGTCACACCTTCAATGATCATTTGCATGCCTATCACAGCTAGAATTAGCCCCATTAATCGAGTCACAATACCTAACCCCCCTTTCCCTATAACAGCTAAAATTTTAGAACTGAAAATAAAACACACAAAGGTAATAATACACAAAACAGCAAACACAGTGATAGTCACTAATATGCCAGAGATTTCCCCCGAAGAAGAATAATTCATCGCAGTGGCAATCGTTCCAGGGCCAGCAAGCAAAGGAACAGCCAAAGGTGAGACTGCGATATCAGCTTCTTCATGTTCTTTTGCAGAATGTAATTTAGAACCGCTGCCATTAAGCATATGATACCCAACCAGAAAGACTAAAATACCTCCAGTTATTCTTAACGCAGAAATAGTAATACCAAATAAATGAAAAATTGCTTTACCAAGTAGCGAGAAAGCAACGATAACAATGAATGTAATTATCAATGCTTTCGCTGCAATTTTAATTTGCTCCGCTTTACTTTTATCTCCAGCGAGGCCAGCAAACGCAGCGGTATTTGCAATGGGGTTCATGATCGCAAAAAAACCAAGAAATACGGTAATAGCTTGCGTATATATATCATTCATTTAATGATTCCTCTTAAAGCACTTCCTCAATCAACTCACTTAAAAGTTTAGAGAATTGAATAGTTATCCCTATACACAATACTTATTTTAAGCATAATAACCAAACGGTTTACCCCATTAATAACCTCAACACCCCTTAATCTTATGTTATTTAATACCCCATCGTACAAGGTAAAATTTAAAATATAAGTGGTCAAAGAATTATGGATGTCACATACTTCCATTATTTGGCGATCTAGTCTTATGACTTCAGTAATCATGCTCTATAAGAACAGCCAACATGACAGTAACAATGATACTTAAGGATACAAAATAATGGGATACAGCGACTTCGCAAATATTTTTTCAGAAAAAACCACGTATAAACCAGTGGAGAAATTCGCCCAAGAACATGGCATCAATTTAGCTGAGCTCAAGGTAACAACCACAGCTGTATTAAACGAAAGTGGTAAGTTACCAGCGATTAAACATATCAACGCATTTTTCGGTTTAAGTCGCCCTCTGCCATTGTTTTCAACAAAAAACTACGTTGAACAAATCGAAGCAGAATTAACAATGGAAAATGATTAAAGAAAGCTCAGTGGACAGACGAGTGCCATTCTCTCATGTGCCCAGTCAATCTTGATTGGCACACAGAAATGGCATGATTAAAAGATAGAGATGAAATTATCACAGGTAAGTTATTAGCTACCGCACACTTTCAGTTTTGATCGCCTGATATGGCAGCTATTTATAGTATAGTTAATTAAGTATCAAACCATTACAGAGTCACTTTATCAATAAATAGCATTGATGCTTACCTCTACAACAAGTTCAATATAGGGAAATAGATATGAACGAATATAATGAATTAATACCTTTATTCTTAGCGCTTATTGTCGGTAGTGTTATTGGTTTTCTTATTTACCATTTAACCCTGGGCAGAAGCAAAGCCTCTAAACAACAAGCAGAACTAGATAAGAACAAAGTAGAATTAGAAAAATACAAAGCACAAGTCAATGAGCACTTTAATAGCAGTGCAGAGTTAATGGGGCAAGTCGCCACTAGTTATCAAGCGCTTTACAACCACATGGCAGACCAGTCACAGTCATTATTAGGTGAAACCTCCACAACTCAATTTCCGCGATTAAAAGAATCAGATAAGACTGATATAGAAGTTGAAGTCGCTGACACTGGCATTAAACCTGAAGAGACTGAAATAGTTGACACTGAGGCCAAAACGGAAGCAGTTGAAACAACTGAGACTGACATTGAACCAGAAGACGCTGAAACTACTGACACTGACATTAAACCAGAAGAAGTCGAAATAATAGACACTAACGTGAAACCTGAAGAGACTGAAATAGTTGAAACGGAGGTCAAAACGGAAGACGTTGAAACAACTGACACTGACATTGAACCAGAAGACGTTAAAATAGCTGACACTGACATTCAAAAAGAAAAAACAAAGTAAATTAGAAACCTGTCTAAGTGCAGTCATAACACTCATTGTGACTGCATTGCCTCTATATACCCAATCTACTTCAAGATACTTGATTCAGAGTCATCCAGAGGGCGAGTTTTATTGGGCTTCATACTGCGTTGCAAACTGTCGCCGTAGAATGACTATGCCTTCAAGTCCGCGCCTTGCCTGAAGCACAATAAATTCTCGCTGAACTAAGCATCTTGAGGTGAATTGGGTATATAACTAAAAGAGAGAAGCGTAACGATAACTCACCATAGTTTTTACGTGTTCACTCCCTGCATTTATCCATACAAAAATCGCATAGATTCCATCACATTAAATCATTTTTAATATAAAACCCAACCACTTACAATAGCGTCAAATTCATTCAAACACTTATTATCAGGAGAAATTATGAAACACCTTTCCACTTTAGGGAGTCTCACCTTGCTGTGTATTTCCAGCTTAACCATTATGGTGGGGTCCATTGTTGCACCTGCGTTACCGAGCATTGCTCAACACCTTGGTATGGAAGATTTCGCTAGTTTATTAATCACATTGCCATCATTAGGTGTGGTTATTTTCGCTCCTTTTGCAGGACGTCTTATCGATAAATATGGCGCTTATCATTGCACTGCAATCGCTTTATTATTGTATGGCGCATTGGGCCTTTCAGGGCAATGGCTCTATGGCCCAGAAATGGTTTTCATCAATCGCATCTTATTAGGCGCGGCAACTGCGTTAACTATGGCCGGTAGCACCACCCTAATCTCACAGTTTTACTTTGGTCACAAACGCCTCGCTATGATGGCAAAACAAGGTATGGCGATTGAACTTGGTGGCGTAATATTTTTATTCGTAGGTGGATTGTTGGCTCTGAATAGCTGGAATCAACCTTTCTTACTGTACGCCATGGCGTGGGTTTTCTTAGGCATGATGCTGCTAATCGTTCCAAATAAATATCCAGCTGAACCAGTAACAACAAATCATGAGTCCGTAAACACACCTCAGGTTTCTCTAAAGCCTATTTTCGTTACCTCTTGCATCGCCATGACCTTTTTCTTTGCTGGCTTTGTTGTACTTCCAATTACCATGGAACACTCTGGGTACACAGAAGATAAGATAGGTTTATTCCTCGCCTTTGTCTCATTAATGGCGGTCATTACAGCGCACTTTATGCCTAAAATATACGTTCGTTGCAAAGAAAAAGGCACACTATCTCTCGCCTTCATTTTTTACGCGTTGTCCCATTGCGCTTATTACTTTGGCGAAAACCCTTACATCTTGATTCTTGGCGGTGTGTTTTCTGGCATTGGTTTTGGTTTATCTATTCCTCTTTTAAACCACATCACAGTGGAAAGAAGCGCGGCAAAGCAAAGAGGCAAAAACCTATCTTACTTTGCAATGGCAGTATTTTTAGGGCAATTTCTGACCTCTTTTTTAGAAATCATCCCAGGCGATATTCAGTCTATTTTTGCTGTTGTCTCCGTCCTTGCGGTACTTTACCTGATTTACATACAGGTATTATTTAAAGCGCAGCCAACTCGTTAGGTAAATAAAGTTCGCCATTTGCTTGTTTTTTTACCGAGCTAGGAGAAAAACCAATTGTCCATCAAGCGTTAGCGTATTAATCTGACTCAATCATCCACCGATTTCCTTGAGGGATTTATCATGATGAACAGATAATCCACGCTACATTGATGGCGATTGGGCACAGCGTGAAATACAATGGTAATAAGGCATAGCGGATAACGATACTTGTGATTGGCGGGATTGAGTCATAATAAACTACCTCCTAAATGCAACAATAAGCGCATCTAAAAGATAGTTTACCTTTAAATTAATTCAAAATAGATGGGTATCCAGTATTTCCCACGAGTTCCGTTTAAGTGCCTTGTATGGATAATAACCCCACCAAATAGTTACCTTTTAAACCAGTTTAGGTAAAGTAAGGCCCAAGCTTTGGCTGCAACCAAAGCCTTCTTATACAGTAGCTCGATTAAGCGAAAAATCCTCATTTGAGAGACCGTTAACAAGTATGAACGTTGTATAGGACTCCAAGCATTAAACTCGGATAGTCAACTGGGCCTCGAGCCCGAATAGCAAGGCGGAGTCAGCTTATTATGAATTGCAAAAACAATCAAAAAGAAATCACCATAGGTGTCGACACAGGCAAGTTCCAACTCGATATTCATATTAGACCTTTAGATATTTACTTTAGTGTAGATAATAATGAAAAAGGGATAAAAGAAGCATTAAAAAAAATCAAACCACACAAACCAACGCGCATTGTTATTGAAGCTACAGGCCGACTCGAACATGCATTTATCATCGCCTGCTCAGAAGCAAATTTACCCTTTGCAGTAGCCAACCCAGCCCATGTAAAAAAATTTGCAGGAGCAATTGGACGTAAAGCAAAAACAAACAAACTTGATGCACAGTTAATCGCGTATTATGGCGAAGCAATTAAACCTACATTATCAACTTTGAAGCCTGAAAACATGAGGTTAATGAGTGATTTGTTATCTCGAAGAAGACAGCTTATGACGATGCAAACCATGGAGAAGAACCGTCTTCAAATCATGCCGAAAGAGATATCGGGTATCATAAAGCCCATTCTAACTGCGATTAAAAATCAGATAGAAAAGGTTGATAGTAAACTGAGTAAGCTTATTGAAAAATGCAGTGAATACAGAACCAAAAACAGCATTATTCAAAGCATGCCAGGTATCGGTAATGTGGTTGCTTTTAATCTTCTTAGTGACATGCCTGAGCTTGGTTATTTAACCAATAAAGAAGCAGCGTCTTTAATTGGTGTAGCCCCATTTAATAAAGAAAGTGGCAGCTATGAAGGTCAACGAAATATACGTGGTGGTCGCCATAAAATAAGAACCGTCATGTACATGGCAATGATGTCAGCAATGCAGTGTAATCCCGTTTTCAAAAGTACATATCAACGATTAGTGGCGGCAGGAAAGCCAAAGAAAACAGCAATAATCGCCTGCGTTCGCAAGATGGTTATCATATTAAATTCGATGGTTAGAGATGGTGTCATGTGGGCTCCTAAAATGAATTAAAATTAGGATTTGACACCATAGTCACTTGTTAGGCATTGGTAGTAAACTATATGAAGAATTTTTGTGGTAGTTCTAAAGCATTATTTCCGTATTTTTTTTGAAATTCGCTTTTAGTTTTTGGAACCACATAATCTCCAACCTGAACAAGATTTAATTTATTACAGATCCAAACCTCTGACAAACCACCAATTTCAATCCCCATGTTGTTAGGGCTGCCTTCTCTTCTAATATGCCCTTTAACATCAGAATATTGACTGTCTAGCTTAATTAATTCTTGAAGAATATGCTCCCAATTCTGTGAGATGAATACATCAGGAGTTACATTATTAATAATTTTACCAATAGCATCTCCTGGATGATAAATAGAAGGGAATTCTATTACATTGATTGTGGAGGCTAATTTTAATGAAAATAATAACTGTCCTTTGGTATTATTATTAACCCTGAAGTAACAGTAGTCTTTTGCGTAAAATAAACTTCCTGTTAGCCAAATCCCACATTTATATCTATCCATATTTTCAATATAATCAAAAGATTTTAAATGTTCACTAGTTTGACCACTATATAGTGGCAATTCTTCTTCTAATAGTTTTGATAACTTAATATCAGCAGCAACCCAAGATTTTGCAACTTCTTTATATGTATCCATATACAAATCTTTACTGTTCATTAGAGGATCTTCTTTTGATTCGTTATTAATAATTTCAGTATGACTAACTACGCTTTTATTTTCTTTCTTTGTACGCAATTCTTTTATCCAATTAAACATTAAAACTTCCTGTTAAAATTTAAACCCACTACATTAAAAAATGCCTAACGCCCCTAATAACGGGCTAAAAATTGTGGGCTAAAATACGAGCGAAGCGAGATAGCCCGCTGTTTTTAGTCCTGTTAATTGGCTTGTTAGTTTGCTTTAACCCTTTCTAGGATAAAATCAAAACCTTCTTCTACTGTCCCATTGAATGCAGAAAACTGCCAAAGGTCACTATCAAGCACAGCACGTACACCACCAGAACTAGTACCATATTTTGTACCGTTAACGATCAATAACTTACAATAATCTTTATTTTCATAGGTCAGCTTTACGGCATCATATAACTCTTTTCCGTGGCTCACGGTCAATGGAGCATCGCCAAGCTCTTTTGATAATGGTCTTACTTTTTTAATAAATTTTCCTTCCAGATGATCATATTTATTTCGCTCTTTATCTTTATGATCACGTTCAGCAGAAAATATAAAATGTTCTTCAGTTTTAGATATCCATGAGTATTGATCTCTTTGAGTTGCTCCATATTTTTCAAGAGCATTTTTTAAACCATGTATGTATTTAGGTAAAATTTTTGAGGGTCTCATAAATACTCCGATAGCAAACTAACGCCTCACTAAGAGGCGAGTAATTGTTGGCTAAAATGTGAAGCGAAGCGGAACCGAGCCAACTGTTACGAGTCCTGCTTTAGTGACTTGTTATGTGTTTTTTGCACAAAATACACTTTTAGACATCTACTTTTATTTCTTGATTTTCATTTATTCGAATACTATGGAGTTTAAGAACATCGATTGATGTTCTATTACCTGATGTAATTAATAGTTCACATGTTATCGATATTTGTTTTTTCGCATGTTCAGCTTTCAAGGTTTCATAAAGGCTAGAATCTGTTTCTATAAAACAGGTGTGTTCTTTGCCATCAATAACTAACCGTAAATAAACTCTTCCTTTCTCATCTTCTATAGGCCAACTATATTTTTCGATATAAGCGGGTAAATCTGCGTAATACTTAGTGTTACTTTTACTCAGTAACTTTTTAAAACGCTCAATTTTTTCTCTGTCACTGTAGTTAAACACAACGTTATTTGGAACATTTTTAAAAATCTCTTCCTTAAATGACCAATCAAAATTGAATTCTAACTTATCTGAACTATTTGAAAATAAATCGAGAAAATTATTACAAAATGTACTATCAATTCCGACACTAAGTAGTTTAGCAGGCGACTCATAATCATTAGACTTTATTTTTTCCGCAACTCTAGCTAAGGCGATGGCTAAATTAGCATTTACATAACGACCAAAAGAGGTTTCCTGATCAAAGGCATGATTCTGACTTTCCTCTCTTTCTAGATCTAATAATTGAAGCTCAACAGTGTATATAAATGAACCTGCTTTGGGTGCCAACATGTTTACGCCTGAAAGGTATTGATTAATGGCTTTTCGTTTACCCTTCACTTTTATGTTATTACTGGCAGATGATTTTATAATTCCATACAACCCAGTCAAAGCATTCAGGCCTTCACTAAAGTTAATTCGACCATGATTTATCCGTTTCCCAGATGAACGAACTTGTAAAAAGTCACTATCACCATTAAGAAGCTTTGTTTTGAAGTTTTCAGGACAAAGCTGATATGCACTTGAAATATTGATAATTGCTTCAGATAATAAGGTATTTGACTGTTCGTGATTGGCTAATGCCTCAGCAGGCAACACGATTTCAAGCTCGTGAGTTTGGTCATACCAAACACTAAAGCGTTCTGGATTAGTTGCCTTTTCCTGACCTCCATTAATACGAAGGTAATTTTTAAGTGCTCCAAGGAGAGCTAGGTTATTACTCATACTTTAGCCTCCTCTAGGTTATATATCATCTCAGCTTTACTCGCTAATTCCATCATACATATTAAAGCCTGACTATCGAACCTCTGTTGCAATGGTATCCTAACAGTTCTAGATTCTTTTTCGATAGGCTCATTTCCATATAAACTATACCAATAAGATGCGTATTTTATAGTCGTACCTTCCGCTGTTTCTATGAGCCATTCGTCAAAATTTTTCGGTGCGTGATGAACTACCAAAATAAGAGGGAGTGGAGACGGTCCTGTAAGGTAATTATAATTTTTCTTTTCGAGCTGAAACACAAGCTCATTATTTTTTAGGTCAATAATACCCGATTTAGCTGTACACTTTAGTTGAACTTCAATTTTAGGTTCTTGAAAAATCCCATCAAAACCTTTACCTCGAATTGTAATATCAATACCATCATTATCGATTTTAGGTTCATTATGATTTAGTCCTGTAGCCGCTAATAAAGCTTGAACATAAGCTAAACTCAGTGACTCTTTTGAATGCGAAATGGCTGCCCCCCCGCTTCCTTTCATTGACACTACATCCATATACAACCTTAAATATATAATTTTTATGAATTTATCATTCGGATATAAAAAATCTACTCCGAAGTACCACATCTTGTTATACGCATAACTCTATAAAACACATAACGCCCTAATAACTGGCGTGTAGGTTGGTATTGTTTTTGCCATGTATTTCTTTTGCAAAAACGATGACAACCGTAATACGTCCAGTTGATTAGCTTGTTATAAGCCATATACTTGCTTACTTTTACAATACACATTATTAAAAGACTGATATATAAGGTTATTGTTATACCGCGATAATAGTTCAAGATCATTTTTTAAAACTTTAACATTCAATATTGAAGTTTTATTTTCTTGCATACTTAATAAAGACTCTACAAGCGTATTATTAGTAGTATATTTACATGCCATTGACCTCATATCAGCGAAACAATAGGTTATAAAAGCATTACTGGTTAGATTAAACTCATACGTAGTAAGAGCTTTGTCTTCACTTATAACGGTGAAGCCTCGATCAGACAATAAAACATGCTTATCTATATGTTCACCGGTATATGTAGAGATAAATATATTTATATTGCTTTTATTATTTTCAAAAAATGACTTCATAAGAACTTCAATTGCATTCATGTTTTCATCAATAGGAGGAATCAAAAGCATAAACAATGACTTCATCCATTTTTTGTATTCTTCTACAGATACACCGAAATTTGAGGTTATATCCTCAGCCTTAGGGTGATTAAAACCATCAATTTTTTCATATAGTTCTTTTAACTCAACATTAGCGGGGTAATAATTAGATAGCAGACCAATTGTATTGAGTGTCTTTTTAATACAATAGGGATTTCTAAAAGTATTGAGTAACTTTAAAGCAAATATTTCCAATATTTCATTTTTGATATCATCGTTATTATCATTAACTTTGTTTAATAATGATTCAGTTAATTTACCAACATTATTCTCATATACCCCAAAGGCTTTCTCTAAATTAAGCCTTTGATTTTCATTCAACATCTCAAATGAAAATAAATCATCAAAACTAAGATTGTCTTCTATTTTTTCTCCATTTTCAGATAGTAAATCAAGTTTGTAGGCTTCTCGATCTTTAATGTGAAAAGAATAAATTCTTTGGTTCTTCTTAGATATGCTTGGATTGATTGCATTGAGCCTCTGCTCTACCTGAGCAACAAAATGATGATTACGTGTGACATTTTGCATTTAAACACTGCTCCTTGAGTTGGCTTATAACAGCATATTAGATAACAAAATGTCACCTTTCTCGCGGAAAGATGGCAAATATCTAATGATTAATAATAGACTTAGACTAATACAATTATCATTTTAATCAACAATTTAAAATAAAAAATGAAATATAAGTCATGTAGAAAGACGACAAAATGCAATATTTACGGCGGAAAAGTGGCAAACGCACTACACTGTATAAATAAACATTAGTTTTATTTGTAGAGGTATTTTATGAAATCACCATTTTTAATGGCTATTACTGAAAATATGCGTATGAAAAATTATGCAGAAAAAACAATTAAAGCATATATTTATTGGATCACATCTTTTATACACTTCAATCAAAAAAAGCACCCTATTGAATGCCATAATCAGGATGTTGAGTCTTTTCTTTCATTTTTAGCTAACCAACGCAATGTAGCTCCTAAAACACAATCATTAGCATTAAATGCACTGGTGTATCTGTATAAAGAGTTTTTAGATAACCCTTTAACATTAACACTCAAATTTAACCGCAGCCATATGCAACCTAAACTCCCTGTTGTTTTAAACTTAACAGAAACGGCATTATTGCTAAAAAATATACCTGCACCACTCTCACTTCCTTGTAACATTCTATATGGTAGCGGTTTACGACTTATGGAAGTGTTAAGGCTACGAATACAAGATATTGATTTTGATTATTCATCTCTTCAAATTTGGAATGGTAAAGGAGGGAAACATCGAAGAGTTACATTAGCAAAAGAATTATTAACACCCTTGAGAGACCAAATTTCCAGTGTACGTTTGTACTACCAACAAGATATTACAAACCCTTGTTACAATGGTGTTTATTTACCTTTTGCACTCGCCGCTAAATATCCCAGTGCGCCAAAGGAGTTGGGTTGGCATTATTTGTTTCCATCATCAAAACTCAGTTTGGAACCAGGAACAAATAACTTAAGAAGGCATCATTTACATGAAAGTAATTTGCAGCGAACAATCAAACAGACAGCAAAAAAATTAAATTTTGATAAACGTGTAACGTGCCACACATTACGTCATTCATTCGCAACACACCTTTTACAAAGAGGTGCAGACATAAGAACAGTTCAAGAACAATTAGGACATTCAGATATCAGAACAACACAAATTTATACCCATGTATTACAAGCTGGAGCAAATGGCGTACGTAGCCCTTTCTCTGATTTACAAGCGATAAATGAATAATAACCCGTTATACAAAGTGGCTCGCCGACAGAGTGAAACCACTATTAACAAACATCAAACTGCCACAATGCGTTACCACGAGGAACGAGGATAACGAGAAATAAGCCACCTCAAACTACAGAAACAAAAAAAGGGAGACAACATCACTATCACTAGCAACATCATCTCCCTTTCTATCAAGAGAAAACTAAATCAAAAAAAGGATTAACCCTCTTTAGGCTCTTCTTTCTCAGCTTTAGCTTCTTTCACGACAGCAATATTCAACTCAGCCAATGCAGCTGGGTTAGCAAAACCCGGTGCGTTGGTTAACGGACATGCCGCTGACGCTGTTTTCGGGAAGGCAATCACTTCACGAATTGACGTTGTTTTAGTCATTAACATCACTAGACGGTCTAAACCAAATGCTAAACCTGCATGTGGTGGTGTGCCGTATTGTAGTGCTTCTAATAGGAAACCAAACTTGTCTTGTGCTTCTTCATCAGAGATGTTTAAGATGCGGAAAATCGCCGCTTGCATATCTTGTTTATGAATACGTACAGAACCACCGCCTAACTCACAACCGTTTAATACCATGTCGTAAGCATTAGAGATAGCACCTACTGGGTTTGCTTCTAATTCTTCAGCCGTTAGGTTGATTGGTGCTGTGAATGGGTGATGTAATGGTGTTAATGAACCATCTTCAAGTGGTTCGAACATTGGGAAGTCGATTACCCAAAGTGGTTTCCACTCATCTTTAATTAAGCCTAGGTCTTCTGCTACTTTCAGACGTAATGCGCCAATAGCTTCAGCAACTACGTTGGCTTTATCAGCACCGAACAGGATGATGTCGCCATCTTTTGCTTCTGTGCGCTTTAGAATTTCAGCTACAATCTCTTCAGTTAAGAATTTAGCGATTGGGGATTGAACACCCTCAAGGCCTTTAGCCACTTCGTTCACTTTCATCCATGCTAAGCCTTTAGCACCGTAGATGTTAACGAATTTACCGTATTCATCGATGTTTTTACGTGAAAGTGACGCACCGCCTGGTACACAGATTACCGCAACACGGCTGTCTGCATCATTGGCAGGGCCAGAGAATACGTTGAATTCTACTTCTTTTAATAGGTCAGCAACGTCAACGAGTTCGAAGTCGATACGTAAGTCTGGCTTATCACTACCGAAGCGACGCATTGCTTCTGCGTAAGTCATTTTAGGGAATAAACCTAAATCAACGTCTAGCATCTCTTGGAAAAGCTTAACCACCATCTCTTCGGTTTTATCCATCACTTGATCAGCAGTCATGAATGATGTTTCGATATCTATTTGGGTGAATTCTGGTTGGCGATCGGCACGTAAGTCTTCATCACGGAAACATTTAACGATTTGGTAGTATTTATCTAACCCAGACATCATTAACAATTGTTTGAACAATTGTGGTGATTGCGGCAATGCAAAGAATTGACCTTTGTTAGTACGGCTTGGTACTAAATAGTCACGCGCACCTTCTGGTGTTGCTTTGGTTAAGATAGGTGTTTCAACATCTAAGAAACCATTGTCGTCTAAGAAACGACGTACAAAGCTACTTACTTTTGAACGGAATACCATACGCTCAGCCATTTCTGGACGACGTAGGTCTAGGTAACGGTAACGTAAACGTTGCTCTTCAGAGTTGGTTTGGTTGCTATCTAATGGAGACGGTTTAGCACGGTTTAAGATTTCCAGCTCAAGACCACGAATCTCAATACCGCCCGTAGTCATGTTTTTGTTCACTTGACCTTCAGGACGTGCACGTACTTCGCCTTTCATTTTAATACAAAATTCATTACGCACAGTGGCTGCAATCGCCGTCGCTTCTGGGGTATCGTTATCGAAGAAAACTTGCACAATGCCTTCACGATCACGTACATCTAAAAAGGTTACACCACCTAGATCGCGTTGTTTGTTTATCCAACCTACTAATTCAACTTCTTGACCAATGTTAGCCTCGGTCACTTCACCACAATACATAGTGCGCATTATCGATTCCTGTTTTTAAATACATTACAAAATAATTCAACACATTATAAAAGAAAATGCCCTTGAGGCATATGGCTAAATAAAAAAATGACCCTGCCACACAATTTAAGTAAAATGCGCGGCAATACAAATTCAACAACCCAGTTTAAACTTTAATTAATTAGGCAGCCCTATGAGCCAAACCGATAATATTTTTAGTCAACCTTTACAAAAAGTGGATAGCTTTAGCTTTGATCAGCAGGTCGTGCAAGTCTTTCCTGATATGATCAAACGCTCGGTACCGGGTTATGAAAAGATTATTAATAGTATTGCGATGATCACACGCCGTTGTGCTCAAGATAACTCTAACTTGTACGATCTTGGCTGTTCATTAGGTGCAGCTACGTTATCGATGCGTCGTGGGCTAGACGAACAACAAGGTTGCCAGATCATTTCCGTGGATAATTCATCGGCCATGGTAGAAACCTGCCAACAATATATCCAAGCTTATAAATCAGAGGTACCGGTGACGGTATTGCAAGATGATATCTGTAATATTCAGATTGAGAATGCCTCGGTGGTTGTGTTGAATTTTACTCTACAATTTTTAACACCAGAGAAGCGTTTATCGCTACTAACCAATATTTATAACGGTTTATTACCGGGTGGCGTTTTAATTTTATCTGAAAAATTTATTTTTGAAGATCCAACAAGCCACCAGCTATTAATTGATTTACACTTAGACTTTAAACGCAGTCAAGGTTACAGCGAATTAGAAATCAGTCAAAAGCGTTCTTCATTAGATAATGTGCTGATTTCAGATACCGTTGAACAACATTATCAACGTCTCCAAGAAGCTGGGTTTAAGCACAATGAACTTTGGTATCAGTGCTTTAACTTCGGTTCAATCCTCAGTATTAAAGATTAATCATCATTATATTACAGCAAGGCAACACATGATCGACTTCAGTAACTTCTACAGCATTATTGCTAAAAACCGTTTAAGCCATTGGTTGCGTGATTTACCCGCACAGTTACATGACTGGGAAAATACCCATGTTCACGGTACGTTAGCGAGCTGGATACGGGTATTAAATAAATTTCCGACTATTAAAACCGATCACATTGAATTAACAGACGAAGTGCGTATCGGAAACGGTAATGAATTATCAACAGGTGAGACCAAGAAGTTAGAAAACCTATTACAAAAATTCCACCCGTGGCGCAAAGGCCCTTTTCATATTCACGGGGTGCATATTGATACTGAATGGCGCAGTGACTGGAAATGGGATCGTGTTTTACCGCATATCAGCCCGCTTAAATATCGCTATGTGTTAGATGTTGGCTGCGGCAGTGGTTACCATATGTGGCGTATGCGTGGTGAAGGTGCAGAATTTGTGGTGGGCATTGACCCAAGCGAACTGTTTTTATGCCAATTTGAAGCAGTAAGACACTTTGCTAATAAAGACCAAAACGTGCATTTGTTGCCTTTAGGTATTCAAGAATTACCTAAATTGGAAGCCTTTGATACGGTGTTCTCAATGGGTGTGTTATACCACCGTAAATCGCCAATGGACCATATTACGCAACTGCAAGATCAGTTAGTGGAAGGTGGTGAACTGGTGTTAGAAACCTTAGTGATTGCCGGTGATAAAGATGACGTATTAGTGCCTGCTGACCGTTATGCCAAAATGCGTAACATTTGGTTCTTGCCAAGTGCTGAAGCGCTTAAGCTGTGGGTTGAAAAGTGTGGCTTTGAAGACGTTCGCATTGTTGATATTAATGACACGTTAACCGGCGAACAACGCAGCACCGCTTGGATGAAAAATGAATCCCTTGAGGATTATCTAGATCCCAATGACCCGACTAAAACTATCGAAGGTCACCCAGCCCCTAAACGTGCGCTATTAATTGCTAAAAAAGCAGTTAAACCACTTAATTAAAAAGTGAATTTAAAGGTGTTTAGTACTGGCTTTGTAAAAGTAATAAACACCTTTTAATATTTAATCTGTTTCCCAGTTATTGTATTAAACAATGATATAGCCTATTTTAATACTTTGTTTTAAGGCGAGCATAGTATAAAAAAATGAACAGACAGCAGTTTCTAAACCGTTTTATGTTGCAGCAAGCGACGCTTACCTCTGCTTCTTCTCATCTTGCACAACTCCAACATCACCCACGCCCACTTAAAAAAGCCGCGGTATTAATGCCGTTAGTACAAAGAAGTAATGGCTTACATATGATACTAACCCAACGTGCTTTGCACTTAAGGCATCACCCTGGGCAAGTCAGTTTTCCCGGCGGTCGTTTTGAAACAACGGATCTATCATTAGCCACAACAGCATTACGAGAAACTCAAGAAGAGATTGGTATTGACCAAGACAATATTCAGTTAGTGGGACGATTACCTGAGCTTACGACCTCCAGTGGTTATCATGTCACCCCTTTCGTTGGCTTTGTCGCTCGTCATGAGCAAGTTATTATTGATAAAAGTGAAGTTAAAAGTTGCTTTGAAGTGCCCTTCAATTACCTATTAAACAATGATAATTTTGTGAAACAACATTTAGTGGCTAATCATAAACGCCACTTTACCTATTGTTGCGCCTATCAAAACCATTTAATTTGGGGTGCAACGGCGCAGATGATTATCAATTTACAACAACATTTACAGGGTTGAAGTAGCGACAAATAGCCCTATATCTAATCCGTAACATAAAACGCTAACTTAAGTGGTACTATAAGCGGATAAAATTAAACTAGGTTGTCATGTTTAGCTGATCTCAGCGTGCTTTCAAGCAGTATAACCAACAGATAAACGATAAAGGAATCATAAATAGCAGTACCGTTAGCGTCTCATCTAGATAACAACAAGATATTCTATCTTGGTATAGCAACATAATTTGTAAAAGGAAATATATATGGTTGAACACATCACCGGCATGCTGGCATTAATTGGTGTGCTATCGCTTTTGTGTCAATGGATAGGCTGGAAGCTTCATCTACCTGCGATTTTACCACTTTTATTATGTGGGCTTTTAATGGGCCCAGTGATGGGTGTATTAAACCCAGATGAATTATTCGGCGATCTATTATTCCCCATTATCTCGCTCGGGGTAGCGGTCATTCTATTTGAAGGTGCATTAACGCTTAATTTCAAAGAGATTAAAGAGCATGGGCGAATGGTCAGCCACTTAGTGTTGATTGGAGCTTTCATTACTTGGGCTTGTATCGCCCCTGCCGCACATTACTTATTAGGTTTTGACTGGTCGATTGCCATGTTATTTGGTGCGCTGGTTGTGGTGACAGGCCCTACGGTTATTGTGCCTATGCTGCGTACTGTTCAACCTAAATCTAGCCTAGCAAGAATCCTGCGCTGGGAAGGGATTGTCATTGACCCAATCGGCGCCTTACTAGCCGTCTTAGTCTTTGAATATATCGCGGTTAATGCAGACCCCACGTCACACATTCTACAATCTTTAGGGATCACTTTATCACTTGGCTTTGGTATAGGCGCGATGACTGGTTATTTAACGGGTATTGCCATTCGAAAGAACTTATTTCCGCATTATTTACGTAACACTGCCGTGTTAACGATTATGTTGGGTATTTTTGTTGCTTCAAATATTATCCAAGAAGAATCAGGCTTACTAACAGTCACCGTGATGGGCATTTGGTTAGCCAATATGCGTGGTGTTGATATTGCAGATATCTTAGAATTTAAAGAAACCTTAACCGTATTATTGATCTCTGCCCTGTTTATTCTATTAGCTGCGAGGCTTGACTCTAGCGCTATGCTCGACCTAGGGTTCGGAGGACTAGGCGTATTATTAGTCACCATGTTTATTGCTCGCCCATTGAGTGTATGGATTTCAGGTCTAGGTACCAACCTTTCTAGCAAGGATAAATGGTTCTTAAGTTGGGTTGCACCACGCGGTATTGTTGCTGCAGCGATCTCTTCGTTATTTGCTATAAAACTAGAAACCGTTGGATTAGACGGCGCTGAAGCGATTGTGCCTCTAGTGTTCTTGATCATTATCGGTACAGTGGTTATACAAAGCTTAACCGCCGGCCCTTGGGCGAAGTTTTTAGGCGTAAAAGAAGGCTCAAACGAAGGCTTATTGATGTTTGGTGCGTCCACCTTCTCACGTGAATTAGCTAAGCTATTAATCTCTAAACATATCAAAGTGATTTTAACTGATAATAACTGGGACAGTATTCGTAAAGCGCGTATGCAGAATATCCCTGTTTATTTTGGTAATCCAGCCTCAGAACACGCCAGTAACTTTATGGACTTGGGAGGTATTGGTCGTGTGTTAGTCATGTCACCTTACCGTCAACTAAACCCATTAGTGACTTTCCATTTCCAAGACTTGCTTGGTACAGAAAAAGTATTTGGGTTAAATAACCCTGATATAAGCAGTGCACGTCACCAGTTATCAGAAAGTTATTTAAAGCGTTTAAGCTTATTTGGTGAAGGGGTTTCTTACGCGAAACTAGCAAGCTTAATGGCTAAAGGGGCAATCATAAAAGTGACTAATATTACTGAAAACTTTTCCTTTGAGCGTTTTAAAAAACGTTATGGTGAAACGGCAATGCCATTATTGTACATCACCAAAGAAGGCGAGCTGAATATCATTTCCGGTGAAAGTAACCTTAACTTCCCAGTCGGTATTGAGCTGATCAGCTTACTACCAAAAGAAGCGCAAGAGCGTGCGGTTGAGCAAAGAGCATTAGATGAAGAAGCTGAACGCCAAGCAAAAGCTTTAGCCAAAGCAGAGGCAAAAGCAGCAGCGATTATTGCAGCTGAAGCCAGAGCGGAACGTGAAGCTGAAGAAGCAAAGCAACGAGCGGCCGAAAAGGCGCGTCGTAAAGCATTAGAAGAAGAGGAACAAGCGCGTTTATTAGCTGTAGAAGAAGCAGCTAAATTAGATGATGAAACCACAGAAATAGTGGAAGAAAGCCTCAAAGATGAAACGCTTGCTGATAAAAAAGTTAAGGCTAAATAGCAAACCTTTAAACAAGGATTAATCGTCTATTAAGCGATGCCAGTAATCAGACTTATTCAGGTCACTGGCATCGTTTTTTCTAGTTTCAGTGCTTTTAAGAAACTATTTTTTAAGAGGCTATGTTTTAAGGAACTAACCGTTTCAACAAAGGTATTTTCACTAACAACATAGTGGTAAACAAGGACAAAACCAACGCGATAATCGTTAACATTGGGATAGCAATCCAATTAGTCATAAAGGCATCATAATAACCATTACTTAGATTCCTAACGGGAATTAACCACAATGGATGAATCAAGTAAATCCCTAAGCTGTAAGTAGAAATCAATGTAACGAGTGCTCGACACTTACCTTGAATTCGTTCTGCATAGGTTTGTGCAAGTACAAATAACATCCCTGCAATAACCGCCGTATTCAGCGTTTTATAACCCATAAATAACGAGCGATATCTGCCCTCATCCAAAGCTAAATACCAAGTACCGATAAAGTTTAAGAACAGCATCGCAACACCTGCCATTATCCATAACGTTAATTGCGGGCGGTTATCTCGATTAAATAAATACCAACCAGACACTAAATATCCCGAATACAAAACAAGGTTTTGTTGCAACACATCCCCTACTTTAAACCAATGCATCGTCAATAAGACTAACCAACAGGCAAGCGCTAATTTAATATGATCGGGTTTAGCTTGTTTTAATAAAGGCAGTAAAAAAGGGATCACAAAATACAAAGGAATAAAGTCATAAAAAAACCACAAATGATACCAAACGGGCTCAGTGGGTGAGCTTGTTAATATAGCCAGTGCTTTATCACTTTGCCAATCGCCAGAATAAATGCCATCAAGCATAAAGCCGCCCACCAGCGCATAGATAATAGTCCAAGCAATAAAGGGAATAACCACTTTGCTTACACGCTTAGTGAGATAATAACGCCATTCAAACACCTTATTACTAGAAAGCAGTAACGCGCCACTGATCATCATAAATACCGGCACAGCCCATCTCGTGACACTGTTTGTACCAGCGGCAGCTAACCACTCAATATCAGGAATATCTCCATATAAATAACGAAAAGGCCCTAATACATGAATACTTACTACGGCAATAGCCGCAATAAAACGCAAAAAGTCGATATAAAAAATGGATGGGCGTGATGCCTGCATAGTTTTACCTAATTAAATAAAGATAAAAAATAGAGTTTACAATCGTTATTAAGTTCATAACAAATCTGATAAAAGTATCCTTGGCTGAATGCTAATAAATCTACAGCTTGAAACTATTTAAAAAATGAAACATTGCAGAAAGATGAAAAAACGTGATAATAAGCGCAATTTTTCTCCATGCCACTCAGTCGCTGCTATTACATTTATGTTTGTTAAATAAAGTAAATATCTCAGACTCATTACTAGACGTTTACTAGTCTAAAAGGATTTACTTTTGATCATCCAACATTGTCGCCTTTATCTATTTTGCAGCTTATTCGCATTAGCTACACCCAGTTTATTCGCTGCAGAAAATGATAAAAAAAGTGATGATATTTATACCGCTAGTCAAGTGCCACTAGCAGAGCAAAATCAATTACAAGAAACACCAGAGTATACAGGCACTGACCAACAAATCATTGCGCCTTTACCAGACCTAACGCCTGTTGAACCAACAAAAGAAGAAACTGCCTACCAAACGTCGTTTACCAACTCATCTTGGGAACAATTTGATGTGCCAGAAAGCTTCTACGATAACCCTTATACTGTATCACTCTTTTCACCAACACACGGTGAAGATAGAGCTCGCTTAGCCTCACAAACTAACTCTATTTTTTACTATGGATTAGGTGTTATTTCCGCATTGGCAGTGATGCCAGAATCTGTGACTAACTGGAATAGCGACGATGACGATAGCTTTGCTCAAAAATGGATAGATAACGTAACTGACGGCCCTGTGTGGGATCGAGATGACGTGATATTAAATTATGTCATGCACCCTTTCTTTGGTGGCGCTTACTATCAAACGGCACGTAAATCGGGCTATCGCCAATGGGATGCTTTTTTATACTCAGCGTTAATGTCTACAGTATTTTGGGAGTATGGCGTGGAGGCCTTTGCTGAAACACCTTCTATGCAAGATATTGTCATTACCCCTGTATTAGGCTGGGTTTATGGTGAATGGGCATTTAATAAAGAGCGTGAAATTTGGGCTGGCGGCGGCACAGTAATGGGTAGCGAATACTTAGGTAATACCGCGTTATTTTTACTTGATCCAATTGATTCTATTGGACGTAATTTTAACCGTTTATTTGGTGCTGATTTAATCAAAGCAGGTACCGGATACATTCGTTTAAACGAGCAAGTTTCTTCGGGCAATATCCCGGGTGACAAACAGATCATGTTCCAAGTTAACTATGCCTTCGGCAATAACACTAGCCCTGCAGAATCGGGTATCAGTGGCAGACGCCGCGTCAATGATGGCTATTCATTTGGTCACTCAAAAGACCCTGTTAATACTGGCATTATCGGATTCAGTTTAGGGTCGGGTTACCTTAATTTTGACAACAAACGCAACTTGATCAATCAACAATATGCGCAGTTCTCCTTGGGTTTATATTTCTCTCGTGCATTTTCAGCTCGCTTGAACTATAACTCCACGCAATTATTCGAAGGTATTGTTGCACCAGATTACACTTACGAGTCATTTAGTGTTGATGGACAATATTACTTCAATAGCGAAGCTAACCTTCGCCCTTACTTAACCGCTGGTATCGGTGAAGAGATTTGGGATAAAGATGATGATCAATACAACTTACAAATCAATGCAGGTGTGGGGTTACATTACCGCTTAAATGCAAAATGGGCATTACAAGCAGACCTTGTTGACTACTTTACCTCTGACACAGGCAGTCATGATCAACTATTGTCAGGTAAAATTATTTACCGCTTTGGTGAAGGTGAGAAGTAAGGTGAAAGATAAAAGATAAAAGATAAAAGATACAAGATACAAGGTACAAGGTACAAGGTAAAAGGTAAAAGGTACAAGGTAAAAGGTAAAAGGTAAAAGGTAAAAGGTAAAAGGTAAAAGGTAAAAGGTAAAAGGTTTACTCGGTGTGAAACACTGAGTAAACAATATCTAATAAGGCCCTTAAAGTGAGCCTTACTTCATTACATCAATTAATGCATTAGCAAGGTAACTCACTTGCTCTTGCTTTAGCCCTGCAATATTAATTCGTCCATTTAACATGCCGTAAATAGCATGCTTTTCACGTAACGCAGTCATCTGCTCAGCAGTGAGTGGCAACATAGAAAACATCCCTTTCTGTCTCGTCACCGCTTGTAATGATTCATCAGCCCCCATCTCAGATAATAACTGCCCTAATGCAACACGCAAATCATTGATACGATTTCTACATACGGCTAACTCATCTAGCCAATCTTCTGGATCGTTAAACAATAATGAAGCTACCGCAGAACCATGGTTCGGAGGCATTGAGTAGTTAGCACGAGTAATACGCTCTAATAAAGTACGTAATGCTTGATGTTGTGCTTTATCACTGGTTAATACCATTGCCGCCCCGGTGCGTTCACAGTATAAACCCATGTTTTTTGAACAGCTTGTTGCCACGAATATAAGGTCAACTTGCTCTGCAAACAAGCGTAAACCCGCCGCATCCTCTTCAGGCCCGACACCAAAGCCTTGGTAGGCAATATCAATTAATGGCACTACTTTTTTAGCAATACAAAAATCGATCAACTGCTGCCATTGTTCAATTAAAGGATCCACGCCAGACGGATTATGACAGCTACCATGCAATATAATCACATCGCCTTCTTTAGCGGCTGATAAGTCTTCAAAACACTTATCAATATCTAACACACCTGTATTATGCTCCCAACGAAAAGGGGCGACAGTTAAGCCTGCGCCTTCCATAATTGGACGATGATTAAGGTAACCAGGTTCAGTGTTCCATACCACAGCCTGTGGTGACAAAGTTGCAATAAAATCAGCCAGTACTCTTAACGCACCAGATCCACCAACCGTTTGAATAGTGCACTGCTCGTCAAGTCTAGGGCTATTACCTAACACAAATTTAGCGATATGATCGTTAAACTCAAGATTACCCGATAACATTTTATAACTTTTCGACGCCGCTTCTTTGGCTAACTTTAATTCCGCTTTTTGCACTTGTTGCATAACAGGCGTTTGACCTGTTTCATCGCGGTAAACCCCCACCAACATATCTATTTTATGAGCACGCTGGTCGTCATTAAATTGATGTAATAATGCCCACAGAGGATCACCTTGCACAACAGGTAAATTTTCTAACATATCTTGTATTTCCTTAGATAAATATAACTTAACAACGATTCGATAAAATAACGCCCACGATAGTCACCCCTATTCCACCAATAATAAGTAATGATAGAGATTCTCCAAATATTGGCACTGCTAAAAAAGCCGTTATTGCAGGTGAAATTGAACCTAATAATGATGCATTTCTAGCGCCCAGCTGGTTGATCGCATAAGAGAAACAGAAAGTGGCGACCACCCCGATACCAAGGCCTTGAATAACAATAAAGGGTAAAGCTTGCTGAAATGAAAAACGGCCAATTTCACTCTCTACCATACCAGAGCTAATCAATATCAGCATAATAAAACCTGATAGATAAGACAAAATAATAACCACGGTGATCGGCTTTAGATTAACTCGCTTTAAAGTGACTGCGAATATAGCCCAGCATGCACTAGCAGCGAACAAAAAACCGACACCTATTAGTGTTTGTTGAGAAAATGACTGTCTTTCATTCAGTAACATCATCACTACGCCAACCAATATTAATGACAGTGCTAACAAACGCTTTTTAGAAATAATCTCAGCAAAGAAAAGTGCTGTAATGATGGCAACAAAAATGCCCGGTGTACCTGCTAGTATCGTCGCAACATAGGCTGTAGGAACCGTTTTAGCCCCCAAAGCAGCAAGATATACAAATGGAATCCCACCTAATAAAATAAATGCAAGGTCAATCACTTTAATGGTTTTAATCACTTTGAAATGGGTAATAGCCCAAGGTGCAAATAATATTGCCGGCACGATAAAGCGCAATAATGCAACGTCGGCAATAGTTAAACTTGAACTGTCTATAGTACGAATCGATAGTGCAAAGCTCGACCAGATAAGTAAGACTAAGATCATTGCTGAATAGCCTAAGACCTTAGCTGAAAAGAAGGGGCGATGAACTTTGTTACTATGAACACCTTGCGTATTGAGCATAACGGCCAGATCCTATTAATATTTAATTAGCTTATTATTCATCAAAAACCGCGCCGCTATCATTTAAATAAACTTTAATTAAAAGATTATTTAGTTTAAAAAGTTAATAATATATAGTTACACGCATTAAAACACCAAACGAGATAATCATGGATAAAATAGACCGCAATATCTTGGCCCTATTACAAACAGAAGGCCGTATCTCTATCGCTGATTTAGCTGATAAAGTGAACTTATCGCCCTCGCCCTGTGCAAGACGTTTAAAGCGTTTGGAAGAGGAAGGTTATATAGAAGACTATCAAGCTAATTTGAATAAAACACAGATTGGAATCAATATGACTTTTTTTGTTGAAGTCAGTTTAAACCGACATCAAGAAAAGGCACTAGAAGAGTTTGAAACAACGTTGTTAGCCATGAAAGAAGTAGTCAATGCACATATTGTATCCGGCGCGTTTGATTATCTTATTGAAGTAGTAACACATGATTTACCCGGATATGAAGCCTTCACCACTAAATTACATAAAATAACCAGTGTTAAAGATATCCACACGCATTTGTCAGTGAGGCAGTTGAACACTCAACGTGCATTACCTATCTACAAATAATCTGAGAATAATGCTAATTCAGGACTGCTGCTGACAGTTAATTAAGTTTGTGACAAATTCTATTTATAAAAAATGATATTAAAAAGCGCCTGTTTCTGGCCGATGTTTAGTTTCAAATGGCCATCGCCCAAAGGTAGCTAGTGGACTATAAACTTGTGACCAACATTGCTCAGTCACAATAGTTAGAAGCAAAAGACAAGAGGCGCCGCTATTCATTCAATGCTTTATTATATTCGTAGCCTATTGATTAAAAAGCTGTTCTACCGTTTTCATTGGTAAAAACATACGAATACACCCATTATGTTCGCACAATACTTCAAAGCCGAACTTCGTATAGAACGCTTGAGCAGAATCTGTCAGACAATCCACGACAATTGCGTATGCCCTCATGTGATGATTCACTTCCCACAAGTACTTCAACGCACGAATTAGACTAACCTTTCCAAGCTCTGAGCCATGAAACTCCTTGTGCACAGCTAATTGAGCCAAAAGAAAAACAGGGATTGGATACCTAGGAAGTTTCTTTGCTAGCTGTGCCGGTAATGTTCCTCGGCTGATTGAACTCGGTGCAACACTATAAAATGCACAAATAGCGAACTTTTGATTTATCATTGGTTGAGCACTAGGTAAAACCATTGTTCGGCTAATACCTGCTTGCATGTGCTTTGCAGCTTGAGTTTTGATAAATACGTTTAGCTCATGCTCACCACAGTTGAATGAGTTGCGGTCATGCTTTGACTTACTAAGTTCTACGAACCCTTTAGCCCAACTCACTTAATACCACTTTCATCTGTAAATTTGGCAGCGTCAAGCAACGCTTGATTCGGTGCTTTTGCTTTATTACATGCAGCTATAAACTCATCAAAGACACTGTCTTTAACCATAATACTTTCATGCTCTTCAATAACGTGAGTTGCATCTTCGTCCATAAGCCTCACTACATATTCAGTGAGACTTTTTAAACCAAGTAAAGCCGATGCTTTTTCGGCTTTTGCCTTAATCTCTTCATCAAGACGGATATCTAAACGTGCTGTTGCCATAACCCCTCCTATGTACGGATTAATTCCGTAACTTGAATGATTATAGTGCAGACTTAAAGCACATTCAATTTGTACGGATAGTTTACGGATCGAGAGAGAATATAACGCCGCAAACAACTGTCGCTTTGTAGTAGATTATTTTTTATAACGTAGCGTAAACCGCAAGACAAGTAACGAAAAAGCCGTCAGGCTGGCTTGCCTTGTTAACTCTCATTTTGGCTCAAGTTAGCAATGACCTTTTTTGCTGCAGCAGAAAGCAGAAGCTTTGAATACAGCCGATGAAAACCGCCAAACATGTGAAACACTAGACCGAACTTGCCATCTGCTCTCGTCGAAATTACTGCAGAGCCAAAATACAGTGTAGTAGACGGTGTTGTGCCATCCTGCGGCTTTACGCAAAGCCAGGACCTTGTTTGCCATGCAGCAAGCAGAATTTCGTTACTTGACCGGCTCTTGACCTGCCATGCTGAGAGCTCGGTTGAATTTGACTGCGCAAGTAGCGACACCTCTTCGTCCGAAGATGGAATACAAAGCGCCTTAGCGAGCAACCAACGCTCAAATTTAAATAGACGTGTTGTGTAGAAGGCCTCAATGAACTGAGACAAGGTCACCGATTTAGAGATCGAAGTACAGTAGCAATCAGTGAACGCCCGCTTATTGTAAGCACTAAGCAATGAGGTATTGGGCGCAGGTACTAGTGATGGCATTTGTATCATGTCTCTTTTGAGCTAACAGTATATTTCCATAATTCACGATAATAACGGGATTATGAAATAAAAAATAACAAAACAATAATAATTAAATCGTTACCAGTCAAAGCTTTATAACAAAATATGTAGTTTTACTTTAAACATTAAATTTGTAGAAACTAAGCATTGCATTTTAATATAACAACCATTAGCGCTGCATAAAAAAATCAGTTATTGTAAGGTGTTTTTACTATCATCAAATCACCTTTTTACAAGCGCTTCGAGATGTAATTCGAGCAAAACGATATAGCCTACAAACAGGACAAATTTTCTATCTCGGTTTGTGCCTATTTCACTTTAGCACTATAAACTCCATAGCTTACCCTTCTCACACCAACAGTTTTAATTGAGCGATGAAAAGAGCTAACTCTCAATAGCTCATTAGTATCACCTACTTTGTCGCAAACTTAATTCAATATTACGGCTTCCTAAAATCAGAAAGCCTTTACCCTTTTCCTCTTTGTCACAAACTTAATTAGCAATCACCCATAGCTCTAATGTAAAGGCAATAATATTTACTGATAACTGTTGAGTATTTGGGCCATTTCTTGTTTGCGTTCTTCACTACAAAAACTAGCAACAATACTATTCTCAACCAACTTGATCGCCTGTGCTTGATTCAACTCTAATGCATCAGCAAGCGCTTCAAAGTTTTCAGTCATGTAACCACCGAAGTAAGAAGGATCATCGGAATTTACGGTGACACAAATATCTAATGCTAATAATTCTAAAATATTGTGTTGTTGCATATGTTCGAAGACTTTTAGTTTGGTATTCGATAATGGACACACAGTGAGCGGCATTTGCGTTTGTTGTAGGTAAGTAATTAACTCAGGGTCTTGAATCGCAGCTACACCATGATCCACACGCGACACTTTTAAATCATTAATCGCAGTCCAAATATATTCTGCAGGTCCTTCTTCACCAGCGTGCGCCACGGTTAGTAAACCTAACTCACGTGCTTTAGCAAAAACTCGGCTGAATTTTTCAGGGGGATGTCCTAATTCAGAACTATCTAAGCCAACACCTTTCACTTTATCCAAGAATGGCATTGCTTGTGCTAAAGTAGCAAATGCGCTTTCTTCGTCTAGGTGTCTTAAAAAACACATAATTAACTCACTGCTGATACCTAGTTTTTCCTGCCCGTCGGTTAACGCACGGTCAATACCATTGATCACAGTGGCAAAATCGATACCACGATCAGTGTGAGTTTGTGGATCAAAGAATGGTTCAACGTGTAATACATTTTGCGCTTTACACTTCTCTAAATAAGCCCAAGTTAAGTCATAGAAGTCCTGCTCTGTGACTAATACTTGTGCCGCTTGATAGTAAATATCTAAGAAGTCTTGTAGTTGTGTAAATTGAAATGCTTGGGTAACTTCTTTCACGTTCGCATAGGGTAAAGCAACATGATTGCGCACTGCTAAATCAAATAGCATTTGCGGCTCTAAGCTACCTTCTAAATGCAAATGTAGCTCAACTTTAGGTAACTGATTGAGCCAACTAGATGAAACCGGTGCACTTTCTGTTTGGGGGATTGAATTCGACATAATATTCTCTTTTAAATGACTTAAGTTAAGATAACTAATTTTCAGTCGATAATAAAATAAACTTGCTTTTTTTCATTAAAAAACGAGGAAAAAGATGGGATAACAATTAAAGCTTGTTTTGTATCACTTAACCATTATGATCACCCATTCAAAAACCTTCCTAACTGACTCAATGACTGTCATAAAAGCGAAAAGATTTAAGGACTTAACATGTTTAAATTTTTTGAAAATTTAGTGCCTGCATTAAATGATCAAGAACCAACTCAACCGCCAAATACCTTGTTTGCATTTTGTTTGCATTACACCCAAGGCTATAAAGTAGCACTGTGCTTTATGACGTTACTGATTGCAACATTAGCGGTATTAGAGGTCTCTTTATTTGGTTTCATGGGACAATTAGTAGATTGGTTAGTGACTAAAAATCCGGAGACGTTATTACAGGAGGAAGGCTCAACGCTTTTATTAATGTCATTAACTGTATTAGTCGTGATCCCCATCTTAATTCTGTTGCATTCATTAGTGATTCATCAAGTATTACTGGGTAACTATCCGATGTCGATACGTTGGTTTGCTCACCGCTATTTGCTCAAACAGAGTGTCTCTTTTTACCAAGATGACTTTGCTGGACGTATTGCCACTAAAGTGATGCAAACTGCCCTTGCAGTACGTGAAACCGTGATGAAGCTGCTAAACGTCATGGTTTATATCGTGGTTTATCTCATCTCTATGGTGGTGATGGTCGCTCAAGCTGATTATCGCTTAGCTATGCCTATGCTAGTTTGGTTAGTGGTTTATATTGGTATTCAATACTACTTTGTTCCAAGATTAAAAAATGTCGCGACAGAACAAGCTGATGCTCGTTCAACCATGACAGGTCGTATTGTCGATAGTTACACCAACATCTCAACCGTTAAGCTATTTGCGCATACGGAATCTGAGTCCGCTTATGCTAAACAAGGAATGAAAGGTTTTTTAAACACAGTTTATCGCCAAATGCGTTTAGCAACAGGGGTGAATATGTGTGTGCAGATATCTAACTATTTATTGGCCTTTTCAATCACGGCTATCTCTATCTATCTGTGGATGCAAAGTGCTATCTCTGTCGGTTCAATTGCTATCGCAATCAGTCTGTCTCTGCGTTTAAACGGTATGTCACAATGGATCATGTATGAGTTAAGTGCCCTATTTGAAAACATAGGTACAGTAACGGATGGCATGAACACCTTAGCTAAGCCTAATATCATCCAAGATAAAGAAGGTGCCAAACCACTTAAAGTAACCGAGGGTAATTTATACTTTAAACAGATGAGCTTTCATTATGGGGAAAATAAAGGGGTCATTGAAGGGTTTGATCTGAATATTAAAGCCGGAGAGAAGATTGGTTTAGTCGGCCGCTCTGGTGCCGGAAAATCGACCTTAGTTAACCTATTACTGCGCTTTTATGATGTAGAAAAAGGTCAAATTATCATTGATGGTCAAGACATCAAAGATGTGCAGCAGGAAAGTTTACGCTTACAAATCGGTATGGTGACTCAAGATACTTCGTTATTGCATCGTTCGATCCGTGAAAATATTCTATATGGCCGCCCTGATGCGACGGAAGAAGAGATGATCAATGCGACTAAACAAGCACAGGCCCATGACTTTATTAGCAGATTAACCGATAACGAAGGCAATGTTGGTTACGATGCGCAAGTTGGTGAACGTGGCGTGAAGCTTTCGGGCGGGCAACGACAACGTATCGCTATTTCGCGCGTATTGTTAAAAGATGCGCCTATCTTGATTTTAGATGAAGCCACCTCTGCCTTAGACTCTGAAGTGGAAGCGGCCATTCAAGAGAGTTTAAATGAATTGATGCAAGGTAAAACCGTGATTGCCATTGCGCATCGTTTATCAACCATTGCAGCAATGGATAGATTAATCGTCTTAGATAAAGGTAATATTATTGAGCAAGGTAGCCACCAACAACTACTTGATCAAAATGGCGTTTATGCACAACTCTGGGCACATCAGACAGGCGGTTTTTTAGGTTGTGATTAAGCAAGTACCAAAACTGATATAATGTTATAACACCTAATATTGAGACACAAAAAAGCCATCAATCATTGATGGCTTTTTAATGCGTTAATAACAGAAATCTACATTGCGACAGGTTATTTCCAGCCCTGTTTCCAAAGACTTGTCTCTTTTAAATCACGCCAATCAATTTCTGTTTGGCGGTGAGAGATAATCGCTTCTATCACACACAAAGTGACAATCCCTTCTTCATCAAAGCTGACTTTAGTGATGAGAAAGTGTTTCTCTTTATTAATAGACTTAACAGCGGTCCATTTACTGTTGAGCAATTTTTTAGGGTTAATTTGATTGATAGCGATGACTCCTATACAACAATTAACGGTTTGCAGCGATCTCTCTTAATGCCTTTTTTTCTGCGTCAGATAAGAAAGCAATCTCTAAACCATTAATTTGTGCTTGCTTAATTTGCTCGATTGATAGCCCCGCGTTCGGTGCGGCCACTTCATATTCAAAAGGCAATTCAATTCCTTCAACTGCAGGATCATCTGTATTTAAACAGGCTAATACACCATGGTTTAAAAACGTTTTAATAGGATGTTTGCTGATATCTGCAATGGTACTGGTTTGCAAGTTAGAAGTAATACATGACTCAATACCAATTCTATTCTCTACCAGGTAATCCATTAGTTTAGGATCTTCAATAGCCTTTACACCATGACCAATACGTTGCGCACCTAAGGTTTGGATCGCTTGCCAAATACTTTCTGCACCAGCCGCTTCACCGGCATGCACAGTCACACGTAAATCAGCATCTCTCACTTGTTTAAAATGATTAACAAACAAGTCACCCGGCTTACCCAGTTCGTCACCTGCTAAATCAATAGCCACCAGCTTATCTTTCTGACTAAGCAGCCCATCTAGTTCTATCTGGCAGGCTTCAGCACCATAAGATCGGCTCATAATACCGATTAAATTTGTTTTAACGTTAAAGTCTCGACTACCGTCAGCGACACCGGCAATAACAGCTTCAACAACACCTTGAACAGGTAAATTGTGCTTTAATGCCATGTAATAAGGGGAAAAACGCAGCTCTGTATAATCGATTCGTGCATTTTTAGCATCTTGCACATTTTCATAGGCGACACGGTAACATGCTTCAAGATCGCCTAATACTGCCACTCCCCAGTCTAATTTTGATAAAAAAGAAACCAGGTCAGGCTGTGTTTCTACCACTTGAACAAAAGGACGTAATGTTTCAATGTCTTTAGCGGGTAGCGGTAGGTTAAATTTTTGGCCTAAATCTAATATGGTTTCAATACGAATATTGCCATCTAAATGGCGATGAATATCAGTGAGAGGGATAGTATTGTTAATCATTATTTATTCCTTTTATGAAACCATTATAAAGCCCAAACCACCTTAAAATGCAATTTCCGAGGTTACAAGATAAGGTAGTTTAAGCTTTTAATAGTATAGGTAATGTGGCTATTTTTTGTCACAAGCAAAGTAGTTAATAGATTAATTTTTACTAGGAAATTAAGACCGTTAACATAATATGTTGTTATCACTCATTAGTCAGTTAACTAACTTGTATTAAACAACTCAGGGCTAACCTTTATATATTATACCTGCTATGGATTTTAAGGGGCGCTATGTTACACAAAATCAGTATTGATAATAGTATTAAATATTCTACCCGCTTATTTAACCATTAATGTATCGCTTTATTTAACGCGTACTGTTTCATACACCTGCGGTTCAAGTGTTGCTTTAGTATCTGCACACTGAATAGCATCTAATACATTTTGTTGTACTTCTGCAAATTGTTGCTCAGTTTGTGCATGCACCATCGCAATCGGCGTTTGTGTATCAATTTTATCACCGATACTCACTAATTCACTCAGCCCTACAGCAAAGTCAATGGTATCCGTTGCAACACGACGTCCCCCGCCCATATTCACTACTGACATGCCTACTTCTCGCGCATCAATGGCACTCACATAGCCCGATTGATTCGCAAATACTGGACGAATAATGGCAGATTTAATCAAATGTTTATCGTAGTTTTCTACAAAATCAGCAGGACCACCCAGACCAGCGACCATTTTGCCAAACACTTCCGCCGCTTTACCGTTATCTAATACCGCTTGCAGCTTGCCTTTAGCCTGTTCTGTATCAGCCGCTAAGTTTGCAGACACCAACATTTCGGCACATAAGGACATAGTGACTTCATGTAACCTTGGGTTCACATATTCACCAGTTAAGAAACGCACCGCCTCTCGAACTTCAACGGCATTCCCTGCACTACTCGCTAATACTTGATCCATATTAGTGATCAACGCAGAGGTTTTACATCCCGCACCATTAGCCACATCAACAATACTTCTTGCTAGCTGTTGTGATTGCTCGTAGGTTGGCATAAACGCCCCACTGCCGGCTTTTACATCCATCACTAAGGCATCTAACCCTGCCGCTAACTTTTTAGATAAAATCGATGCAGTGATTAACGGAATAGACTCAACCGTAGCGGTAATGTCACGCGTTGCGTAAAAACGTTTATCAGCCGGTGCTAAGTTAGCACTTTGCCCTATAATCGCGACACCCGCAGTGCTAACCACCTCTCTAAACTGCTGATTAGTCACAGTGGTTTGATACCCAGGAATCGCATCAAGCTTATCTAAGGTGCCACCAGTATGGCCTAAACCTCGACCCGAGATCATTGGCACATAACCACCACATGCAGCGACCATTGGCCCTAGCATTAATGAAATAACATCACCAACACCACCAGTAGAATGTTTATCAACGATTGGACCACTTAGGTTCAATGATGACCAATCAAGTACATCACCTGAATCTCGCATCGCAGAAGCAATCGCCACACGTTCATCCATATTCATATCTTGGAAGTAAATAGCCATGGCAAACGCAGCGATCTGCCCTTCACTAATACTGTTGTCAGTAATGCCTTGAATAAAAAATTGAATCTCTTCGTTACTTAGGGTTTTGCCATCACGTTTATGACGAATAATTTCTTGCGGTACTAGGATCATATGCGAGCTCCAATAAAGAGGAAGTTGTATCAATAAGGTAACTAAATGATTTGTGAATAGGTGGTATTTACAAATAACTTAGGAAGTCATTGGGGAAGAGTAAGGTTGCTTGCAACACAGCCACTATGCTGCAAGCATTAACATCATTAACTTAAAGAAATTAAGTATAGATATTATTTATTATTAGAACTTGTAAGTTACGGCGAAGTAATGAGTCAAACCAGTTGTTTTACCTGCTAAGCCACCATCTACTAATGCATATGCATCTTTAAACGCTTTTAAACCGTAACCTACAGAGTAACGCTCTGAGTGCCAGTAGATACCGTTAAACATTGCACCACCGTTATCTGAGTATAGCGCATCAAAGTCATCATCGTATCCAAATTGGTAATCGATGTAACCTTGGTAAGAGATAAATGAACCATTGTCAAAGAAGTAGAAAGGTTTGAACCAGTTCGTAGAAATTTGGTAACCATTCCATTCTTTTTCATTCAGATCATAAAGTCCGTAAAGGTTTAAACCCACTTTACCTAACCAAGGTACCATTACGTCAGAACCAATACCCCAAAAAGAGTTGTTTACGCTATCATCACCACCACTCCAGTTAAATAAAGTAGCAAAATACACTTCTTCAACTGGGCCAAATGATAAATCTTTACCTGTTAAGCCATCTAAAGAGATACGAGGAGCAAATTTAATAAAGATTTTATCTGCGCCATCTTTATCAGAAGATTCGCTACTTGCTAGGTTGAATACATCAGCGTAACCGTAGTAATCCAAAATCCCTGCACGGCCACCAAATTCAAGCTCAAGGTAATCGTGATCTGATTCACCTGGTAGCTCATTGACAGCGTACATTAAGTTACCTTGCATCCATTTGTAATCATTTTTATGCGTATCACCGTCAGTATAGTCGGCTGCGAATGCAGAAGATGAAGCAAGCAAGGCTAGAGGGAGTAGTGTTTTTTTCATAGTTAAATTCCTTTTAAAAAGTAAAAAATGCTTAGTGATGAATTTTTATGCCGACATCGGCTAAAAGCTCAATAATAAAATTTTGTTACCACCACTTGCACACTAGATGGTGATAACAAAATGCCTGTCATCTCAGTGACTCAAAAACTTCATGCCAGGTCTTTTTGCTTCCCACTTATTCTGCAACGACAGAATCAAGTGCGATTAGTACCATCTCATCAAAGCTGTTTTGACGCTGATCAGAAGATAGTTGTTCGCCAGTACGGATATGATCCGACACTGTCAAAATACATAACGCTTTTGCACCATATTCAGCAGCAACGCCATATAAACCAGCCGCTTCCATCTCTACACCTAGGATGTTGTATTTTTCTAGTGTGTCGAAAACTTCTGGCTCTGGTGTGTAAAATGTATCAGCAGAAAAGATGTTACCTACCTGTGCTTTAATGTTATGAGCGCGTGCAGAGTTCACTGCTTTTTCTAGTAGCTCATAGCTAGCAATCGCTGCAAAGTCATGATTAGCAAAACGGATACGGTTGGCTTTTGAATCTGTAGAAGCACCCATACCAATGATCACGTCACGTACTTTGATGTCAGGGCTAACCGCACCACAACTACCAACACGGATGATGTTTTTAACACCGTAATCTTTGATCAGTTCCGTTGCATAAATAGAACAAGATGGGATACCCATACCGCTACCCATTACAGATAGTTTTTTTCCTTTATAAGTACCCGTGAAACCCAACATGTTACGAACGTCAGTTACTTGTACAACATCTTCTAAAAAGTTGTCAGCAATATACTTAGCGCGTAGTGGATCACCAGGCATTAATACTGTTTCTGCAAATGCATTATCTTCTGCATTAATATGAGGTGTTGCCATCTTATTTCTCCAACATTATTTAAAAATACTTTTACCGTAATCTAGATCCGGTAATTGATGATATTCAGCGATTGTTTGGCCGATATCTGCAAAAGTGTCACGTAAGCCAACAGGGCCAGCAGGTACGCTTTTACCGTAGAAAAGCACAGGAATATGCTCGCGAGTATGGTCTGAACCAGGCCAAGTCGGGTCACAACCATGGTCAGCTGATAACACAACCAGATCTTCATCATCTAATACTTCAAGCAGTTCTGGTAAGCGCGTATCAAAATACTCTAGTGCTGCAGCGTAACCCGCTACATCACGACGGTGTCCAAAATCGGCGTCAAAGTTAACGAAGTTAGTAAAGATAATCGTTTCTTTAGTGGCTTCTTTTAGTGATTTTAATGTCGCATCAAACAACGCTTCTAAGCCAGTTGCTTTAATTGCTTGCGTAATACCTTGCGCAGCGTAAATATCAGAGATTTTACCAATACTTACTACTTCACCACCGGCACTTTCCATGCGATCTAAAAGTGTTTTAGTCGGTGGTAATACTGAATAATCATGGCGATTGCCTGTACGTGCAAAGTTACCCGGTTTGTCACCTAAGAATGGTCGCGCAATAACACGACCAATATTGTAAGGTTCAAGTAATTCACGAACGGTTTTACATAGCTCGTATAACGATTCTACGCCGTATGTTTCTTCATGACAGGCTATTTGGAATACACTATCACTTGATGTGTAGAAAATAGGCTTGCCCGTTTTAATATGTTCTTCACCTAACTCGTCTAAAATTACAGTACCGGAAGAGTGACAGTTACCTAAATAACCAGAAATACCAGTACGCTCAACGATTAGGTCTAATAGTTCCTGTGGAAAGCTATTTTGTTTATCTTTAAAGTAACCCCATTCATACAGCACAGGCGCACCCGCAATTTCCCAGTGACCACTTGGTGTGTCTTTACCAGTAGAAATTTCTTGCGCGTAACCATAAGCAGAAATGGGCTCAACAGATTCATCTAACCCCATTGGGAACTCACCTGAACTTTCTTTGCAGGCGTGTGCTAAACCTAATTTAGTAAGGTTAGGTAAATGAAGCGGGCCTTTACGGCCGATATCGGCTTCGCCAGCGGCACATAATTTAGCAATACTGCCAAAAGTGTTTGCACCGACATCATTGAATGTGGTGCCGTCCGCTAAACTACCTACAAATTGGTCAGCATCATGGCTTGCGCCTATGCCTAACGAATCTAACAATAAGATAATGGTACGTTTCATTAGTAACCTCCCGTCTCTACAGGCGTATCTGATAAATTAAGTTCATTCAATAAGTTACCTAGTAGGCTAGATGCACCAAAACGGAAATGGTCAACATCAACCCAATCTGCGCCCATAATATCGCGCGCTAATTGCATGTAGTCGTTAGCTGTTTGTGCATCTTTAACACCACCAGCGGCTTTAAAACCGACGTCTTTTCCTGACTTTTTGATCGCTTCGATCATCACTTTAGTCGCTTCTAACGTCGCGTTTACAGGTACTTTACCCGTTGATGTTTTAATAAAGTCAGCGCCTGCTTCAATACAAATTAAGCTTGCTTGTTCAATTAACTCTGCCGTTTTTAATTCGCCAGTTTCGATAATGACTTTTAATGCCACCGCTTCACCACATACTTCACGGCACGCTTTCACCATCTCTTCACCGATTGCTGCATTACCTGCAATCAAAGCTTTATACGGGAATACTAGGTCAACTTCATCTGCGCCATAGGCAACAGCCGCTTTTGTTTCAGCCACGGCAATCGCTAAATCGTCGTTACCGTGTGGGAAGTTAGTCACTGTGGCGATTTTTACGTCAGCAGTGCCTTGAGCTTGTAATGTTTTACGTGCGATGGGAATGAAACGGGGATATATACAAACAGCAGCCGTATTTCCTGCAGCGCTATGCGCTTGCTTACATAAGTCGATGACTTTTTGATCTGTGTCGTCATCGTTTAATGTCGTTAAATCCATCAAATGAATTGCTTGTCGCGATGCTAATTGTAAATCACTCATTTAAAAATCCTTTGATTTCATTGTTTTAGGGTTTATCGATTATGTTGATTAATGTTTCATTAACACAATTGATAAAAACTAAGTAAAAACAAATGAGGGTTCAAAACGAACCCTCATAAAGACTTAAGTTTTATGCAATGCTTAGGGCAAAGAAAATACCCACTAACGTTGCACTCATTAAGTTAGATAATGTACCAGCCATTACCGCTTTAAGACCTAGACGTGCAATATCAGCACGACGTGATGGCGCTAATACACCTAGACCACCTAACAAAATAGCCATTGAAGATAAGTTAGCAAAACCACATAACGCAACAGTGATAATCACTTGAGAGTGCTCACTCATCGCTTCTTTAACACCGATGAAGTTAATGTAAGCAACAAACTCATTCACTACTAGTTTTTGACCTAGTAAGCTACCCGCAGCAACGGCTTCAGACCATGGAACACCGATTAGGAATGCGATTGGTGCAAATAGGTAACCTAAGATTTGCTCTAGGGTTAATGCTTCTAAACCAACAAAACCACCAACAGAACCTAAGATATTGTTAATTAGTGCAATTAATGCGATGAAAGCAATTAGCATTGCACCTACATTTAACGCTAATTTAAGACCTGAAGACGCACCTGATGCAGCAGCATCGATAACGTTTACTGGCTTATCTTCTTCTTCAGCAGCCGCTAAATCTTTAGCAGATAATTCTTGAGCCACTTCTGTTTCAGGCTCTAGGATTTTAGCCATTAATAGACCACCTGGTGCCGCCATGAAAGAAGCTGCAATTAGGTATTCAAGGCTTACACCTAAAGATGCATAACCTACTAATACTGAACCCGCTACTGATGCTAGACCACCACACATAACAGCGAATAATTCAGAGCGTGTCATATGTTTGATATACGGTTTAACCACTAATGGCGCTTCCGTTTGACCAACAAATACGTTTGCCGCAGCAGACATAGATTCAGTACGGCTTGTACCTAGAATCTTTTGTAATGCACCACCAAAGATTTTGATGATGAACTGCATGATGCCTAGGTGGTATAACACAGCCATGAACGAAGCAAAGAAAATAATGATTGGAAGTACTTTAAATGCAAAGACAAAACCGCCACCGCCAAACACTTCAAACATTTTGCCAGACACTAATCCGCCAAATAAAAAGCTCACACCAGCATTAGCACTATTAATTACACCTTGTACAGCACCAGTGATGCCTTGTAGAACTGAAACGCCCCACGGTGTAAAGATTACCAGTGCAGGAATAATCGCTTGAATTGCGAATGCGCCACCCACTGTTCTGTAATTAATTGCTTTTTTGTTTTTTGAGAAAATAAAGGCAATTAAAAGAAGGCTGATAATGCCCACTAAGCCCATAACGATTTGCATATTTGTACTCCGTTCATTTATGTCAGTTAGACTGAAGAATAACTCAACAGTCATCTCCGTCTGATATCCTGGCCAACCCAGGCATGTATAATCCGAAAAACTCGAATATGTTGTGGTTTGCTATCATCCATAACAAACCAAATTTGTTTACCGCGATTATAGTTTCTCCATAATCATGGTTTCTAAAATGTTTTGATCTACTGCGAAGTTACGAATACCTTCTGCTAATTTCTCAACTGCCATTGGGTCTTGGTTATGTGCCCATAAGAAGTCCGACTCAGTTAATGCTGCTGGTGCTGCTTTAACGGTTTTATCAGCGACTAATTTCGTTTCAATCGTACCTTCTGAGTCGCTTAGCTCTTGTAATAACTGTGGGCTAATGGTTAAACGATCACAGCCTGCTAATTCTAAAATCTCACCGATGTTTCTAAAGCTTGCCCCCATTACAACTGTGTTGTAACCATGCTCTTTGTAATAGTTGTAAATCTTAGTAACAGATAACACACCTGGATCTTCAGCAGCAGAAAAATCAGTTCCCTGCTTGGCTTTGTACCAGTCCATAATGCGTCCAACAAAAGGTGAAATAAGAAACACACCCGCTTCAGCACAGGCTTGCGCTTGGGCAAACGAAAAAAGCAGCGTGAGGTTACAGTTAATTCCCTCTTTTTCAAGTATTTTAGCCGCCTGAATGCCGTTCCAGGTTGCCGCTAGCTTAATTAAAATACGATCATTGCTGATTCCAGCATCGTTATACATTTTTACTAATTGGCGAGCCTTGGCTAAGCTTGCTTCAGTGTTGAATGAAAGGCGTGCATCCACTTCAGTAGAAATACGGCCAGGGATAGTTTTTAAAATCTCTTTACCAATGTTTACCGCTAACATATCGCAAGCTATTTCTACTTGTTGCTGCTTGTCAGTACTTTGCTTTTTTGCATATTCAATAGCATCAGCAACCAGTGGCGCATAAGCTTCAATAGAAGCTGCTTTTAATATAAGTGATGGATTAGTTGTTGCGTCTTCAGGTTGGTATTGCTTAATAGCTTCTATATCACCAGTATCTGCAACCACGGTTGTTACTTTACGTAACTGCTCTAATTTACTTTGCATATTCAGTCCTTCACTTCATACGTTATTGGTAAGCAGAGAACGCATTACGGCGAGTCTCTTATTTATACAGGTGTTTTTACGATAAAAAGGCTGGTATCAATACGGGCAAAGTCAGTGACCAATATAAATCCTAATGCTTTCAAAATATTTGATAGTATTCATGGTGGTAATACAGGAATATTAGAAAAATAAACCCTGACAACAACTTCCATGTTACTTCTTAAAAATTTCTTCTATCTCGTTTCCTATGAACAAATTCTAGGCATTCGCCCCATCATGAAATGTGATCTACATCACTCTAATTAATATTTACATCTTTATAGAGGCTGGCACTAACAAAATATGTGGTTTATGCTAATGTGGCCCCCAAGGAGTAAAAACTATGTTTGATATAAGAAAAGATTTTAATTGTTGTAAAACAGTTAGTTGCAAAAACTTTGGTGTGGAAAATAGTGAGGATTACGTCTATCAAAGCAAACGTTTAGGTTACCTGTCTATCGAGTGTAAGGCCTGTGGAAGTAATCCTCCTTGGATAAATAATCAATTAATAGAAAATATCTTAAAAGAAAAGCTTGATTTTCATTTTGCGAGGAAAATCACACATTGTCGCCATTGTTATAGCCATTTTTTCTTCAATGAGAAGAATAGATCACAATTACATGGTTTTACTGTCGCTGGAACACAGCGTTTAAAATGTAAAAATTGCCAACATGTATACAGTGAGACTAAACATAAAAATGTTGAGGCTATTACACAAGTCTTACAAACCATTATTGATAAATTAGATATCAATAGCGCAATTAGAAAAACTGGCTTATCTGCACGCCTTTATTACTTTTATTTAGAAAAGCTCTCATTGCTATTAACTAATTTTAGCCGCTTAAAAGAACAGGAGGAGATCAACCGAGATTCTTTGTCTTTACAAACTGAAGGTAAAGTCGTGCATCTTAACCATAAACGTGGCTTTTATACCTTATTAACGGCAGAAGCTGACAGTGGTTACATTCTATTGCAAACCACTAACCTCACTAAAGTTGAACTACTCGAACAAGATATATACAACAGCACTGAAAATACTGTGATCAAAGATGCCTTTGCTAATAATATTGAGAGTGAAATAAAAAACCATTACCAGCAAACCTTGCACCGTAAACACTTTGAAAAGCTGTTAATCGGTGAATTAAAAGCAATTAATCACTGTAATTTAATCTACCCTAATAAATTGGTATACGTGCACTTCTCCTTATTACGCGGATTTATTAAAAAAGCGCAACATTACAGTCACTATATTGAATTAGAGAGTAGTATTCGTGCAGCAGCGTTAATGTCCGCACATCCTGAAATAAAAGCAGGTAAAGCGGATATCTTTTATTATCTGCCCTTCCTGAATAACCAAGAGATCATTAAAAATAGAAAAGTAGGATGGTGGAGCGATCGTTGGCACAGCTTCGATAAAGGCGCCTATTCTTTATTAACTGATAATAAACAAAACCAATACCCTTTTAAAATGACAGATACAGAGCAGCTGAATCGCTATTATGATTATTTAGATACACATTTAAATAAGAGTTTGAATAGCTTTAACACTATTACTAACCTCTCTGAAATACACAGAGTATTATTTAACTTTTGTTACGCACAAGATGATAAAAGCACTGCAATGCAATTTGGCGTTGCTAACCATATATATGATGAGATGAGCTTATTGAGTGAAGCGATGACTTATAAGGAATATACGGGGGAATAACCGATGGTAGTGAAAAGATAACCTCAATTGTAAACCAATCACAGTAAGTAATTTATTTTACTTATTTAATGCAATTGCTATCAGATAAGTAAAACGAGCAACTTACTATCCAACATTGAGGTTAATTAATATGGTTACCTAAGGACGTTTCTATTAAAGCTCTTCGCCTAAGAAAGCAAAAGGCAATAACGTCGCAATGGTATTTTCAGAATACTCTGTTTCAGATTGGTAACTGTAAACAATACAATCATTCAAAGATTGCTCAGCAATCACTTGGCGACACGAACCACAAGGTTGTGCTGTCACTAGCTGTTTGTCTGCATTACGAGCACCAATGTGTACTTCTTGGATATCCCCTTTGCTGATCCCTTCTGCTACCGCAGTAAAAATCGCATTACGTTCTGCACAGATGGTAGTTGGATAAGCAGCAGACTCAACGTTTACCCCTTTAAAAACACGTCCATCTTTACACACTACTACAGAAGCGACATTAAACCCTGAGTATGGTGCAGAGCTATTATCCAGCAGTGTTTCTAACTCGCTAAAATAGTTTTTTTTCATTATAAATTTCCCGTTATATAAATACCAATCACTTAAGCCAACTTTATTATAGTTGAGCACTTTTTATTACATGTTATCTGTATTTTAAAAAGTGCTCTTTATTACCCACTTTGATTTTTTGTTTTAGTTTTAGCTTTAACTGTAGCCTAGTTTAATAATTTCTTAGCTGCAGCTACTACAATTGAGATTGCATGCGACTCTGTTTTTTTCATGGTCGCTTCATCTGGAATCTCTTGTTGTGTTCGGTTTACAATCACACCAGCTACACAAGCAGCAGCCCAACCTTGTGATGCACACATAGTAAACAGTGTCGATGACTCCATTTCATAGTTAAGTACACCAAGCTCCTGCCACTCTTGCATTGAACCTTTAAATTGGCGAGTAACACGTCCTGACACCGTATCGTAACGCTCTTGACCAGGATAAAAAGTATCACTAGAAGCAGTTACGCCAACATGTGGCTCTATACCAGCATCACGACACGCGGCTACCATAGCTGTCGTTGCATTAAAGTCAGCAACCGCAGGGAACTCTAACGGTGCAAAATGTAAGCTTGCGCCGTCTAAACGCACTGATGCTTGTGTCACAATCACATCACCCACATTTACATGCGGTTGAATAGCACCCGTTGTGCCGATACGTAAGAAACTACGCACACCAAGTTGTGCTAACTCTTCTACTGCAATTGACGTAGATGGACCACCAATACCCGTTGAGCAAATAACGACAGGCTTTGTATCGATATAAGCAAGGTAGCTTGTGTACTCACGATGACTTGCTAAAAAAGTCGCGTTATCCATCAATTCAGCAATACGTTTTACACGCTCAGGATCACCAGGAACAATCGCTAAGGTTGCACCATCTAACATCGCTTTGGTTAGGCCTAAATGAAATACATCAGACATAAAATCTCCTTCATTAACGGTATCTTACCGTTATTTTTCTGTAATTATAAATTAGCTGCGGTTTGTACAACGTTCTTAACAGTGAAACCAAACATTTCAAACAGTTGATCTGCTGGTGCAGACTCACCAAAAGTAGTCATACCAATCACTTTGCCGTTTAAACCAACGTACTTGTACCAGTAATCCGCAATACCCGCTTCAATAGCAACACGTTTAGTCACTGCAGACGGTAATACAGATTCTTTGTATTCAGCTGATTGTAATTCGAATTGCTCAGTACAAGGAATTGATACCACACGTACCGCTTTACCTTGCGCTGTTAATTCAGCAGCCGCTTGCATCGCTAGCTCTACTTCTGAGCCTGTTGCGATTAAGATAATCTCTGCAGGGGTTTCAGAATCCAATAACACATAACCGCCCTTCGCTATGTCAGCTAATTGCTGTGCATCACGCGCTTGTGGTTTCAAGTTTTGACGACTAAAAATAAGTGACGTTGGCGCATCCACTGATTCAATGGCAAATTTCCAAGCAACAGCTGATTCAACACTGTCACATGGACGCCATGTATTCATGTTTGGTGTTAAACGTAAGCTGGCAATTTGCTCTACTGGTTGGTGTGTTGGACCATCTTCACCTAGACCAATTGAGTCATGCGTAAATACTTGAATCGCACGTTGCTTCATCAATGCAGACATACGCAGTGCGTTACGTGCATATTCCATGAACATTAAGAAAGTAGCGCCGTAAGGGACAAAACCTTTATG
>NZ_QOCB01000054.1 GCF_003318165.1 Psychromonas sp. B3M02 | reverse complement strand
GCCGTCATCTTCGGTAAAGTCATTAGTGCTGGTCACTGTGACTTCTGGTGCATCGTTTGTTGTAGTAACGCTTGGCTCAACTGATACGGCTTCACCGTCAGTGGTGCCATCATTTGGAATTAAAGTAAACGTTGGTAGCTCTTCGCCGCTATTTACTAACGCTGCGCCCGCTTCTGTTAATACAACGGTATCACCCACGATCTCATAGTTAACGGTGTCACTTAATGTAACAGTGACGTCATCGCCATCTTCGTCTGACGTCTCGAAGGTAGCAACCACAGCACCTTCAACGGCGCTGCCGTCATCTTCGGTAAAGTCATTAGTGCTAGTGATGGTTACTTCTGGTGCATCATTGGTTGTAGTAACGCTTGGCTCAACTGATACGGCTTCACCGTCAGTGGTGCCATCATTTGGAATTAAAGTAAACGCTGGTAGCTCTTCGCCACTGTTAACTAATGCAGCACCTGCTTCAGTTAAGACAACGGTATCACCCACGATCTCGTAGTTAACGGTGTCACTTAGGGTAACAGTAACCTCATCACCGTCTTCATCTGATGTCTCGAAGGTAGCAACCACAGCACCTTCAACGGCGCTGCCGTCATCTTCGGTGAAGTCATTAGTGCTAGTGATGGTTACTTCTGGTGCATCATTGGTTGTAGTAACGCTTGGCTCAACTGAAACCGCTTCGCCATCAGTGGTACCGTCATTTGGAATGAGTGTGAATGCTGGGAGCTCTTCGCCGCTATTTACTAACGCTGCGCCCGCTTCAGTTAAGACAACGGTATCACCCACGATCTCGTAGTTAACGGTGTCACTTAGTGTAACAGTGACGTCATCGCCATCTTCGTCTGAGGTTTCAAACGTCGAAACGACTGCACCTTCAACGGCGCTGCCGTTATCTTCGGTAAAGGCATTGGTACTGCTAATGGTAAGCGTAGGAACTGTATTAGTAGGTGAGGTATTATCAGAGTCTAAATTACTACTATCATCTGTGGTATCAGTAAATTCTTGTTCGTTTTCAAAACTACTATTAAAAGTACTTGTCTCAAAATCAGTAGTCGCAATAGTTTCTGCACCATCACGCTCAAAATCGACTAGAGAAAAACCACCGCCGTCAGACTCTTCACCAGCAGCAGTTTCCAGGTCTAAGTCTAATACTTCTTCACCAAGAGCTAAAATGGCCTCTAAATCATCAGGGTCAATATTATCTGCTAACTCAGTTTGGTCATCTTGTATATCTGGTAAATCAACATCTGTTTCTGCAACAGCATCTGCCGCAGTCTCGTCTACAGGTAATACTTCTGGTTCAGGCGTGACGTTTTCACCAGTTAAATTTAATTGCTCTTCTGTTTGAATCACCTGCTGATCGGTTAATTCAACTTCAGTGTCATTATTACCATTAACTTGGTCGTTTTGCTTATCCATTACTACTCCCCACGAGGCTATAAACTGCTACAAATGATGCATTGGTTGAGCCAACAAAAAATCGACGATTTAGGTGACTCATTCATCTAACATTCACTTAATTGAATAATTAAGTTTGGGTGATATTCAAAGTTCCATCTTCGAAAAACATCTCCCCTAAAGTAATAACTATAGACAATCGGTCTCGAATAGTAAATTTGATTATTAATTAATATTAATAGGTAGGAGACAAAGCTTATAAAAGGAGATTCATTTCACATAAAAAATCAGAGGACAATTGCATAAGCCCCTTATAAATAGAGACTTAAAGGTTACATTACAGTACAATAAATTTTAACCACAATGAAAATCGGGTTAATAATGAGAATTAAAACAGATCTCAAAAACAACCAAAAATTGAGCATTAAAAATACTTATAATTGACTTATTTTATAAAAGCATCAAGATTCAAAAGCATTTATTAGAAATACTAAATATTAGGTAAAAATAATATAAGTGGATTTTCATAGAAGAAACAATAATAGGGATTAAAGATGGTGGGCGATACTGGGTTCGAACCAGTGACCCTCGCCTTGTAAGGGCGATGCTCTCCCAACTGAGCTAATCGCCCATCTTTAATCTTATTTGACATATATCATGGTGGGCGATACTGGGTTCGAACCAGTGACCCTCGCCTTGTAAGGGCGATGCTCTCCCAACTGAGCTAATCGCCCATGATATATTTAGATGAAAAACTAAAGATGGTGGGCGATACTGGGTT
>NZ_QOCB01000121.1 GCF_003318165.1 Psychromonas sp. B3M02 | reverse complement strand
TTATTTTTTCGTTGTAAGTTTCGTATAGGGAACAACCATTTACATCAACTTACGCCTCAAACTAAGCCATTTTTCCGGCGCAAAATTTAGAGCAGTTATTTAATACAATTGGTATGAGGCTTTAAAGGTAAAGAGGCTATTTGTGTTTAGTTAAGGTAAAACTTGGGTTGAAATGAGATTCACTGCTAAGCGAATTAACCATTCGTTTAGCAGTATGATGTTACAATTTAATGTCGAGGCGGTTTCGGTAAAGCGTTTTTCAACTGTGTTTCTGTTACGCCTAAATCTTTCGCGGCAGCACTAATATCTAACTTTCTGCCACCATTATCCATAATAACCTTCATTAACTCTTTTTCTGTCACGCCTAACGTTTTAGCTGCTTTATCGAAGCCTGGAGGTGTGCCGTGACCAGGTCCACCGCCTTGTCCGGGTCCATTCGCAGAACCAATGCCTTGTTTAGCGGTTGTAGAGAAGTTTTGCTTAGCCACGACTCCGTGTAAACAAGTTGGTAAGTTAGGGAAAGTCGTCGATGCGTGGTAATGATAAATACCTTCTGGGTGTTCTTTGGTTGGGCCAAAGTGACCATTACAAATATCTAACCCTGCTGGCATTTTTCCATCTTGTTCAAGACTACCGTAAATTGGAAATCCATCGAAAGCATAGGCAAACATGGCACTGGCTTTTTGTTTGATACCGCACTCAATATCGAGATGTTCATTTTTATACACGCTGTCAATGTCAGTTGCCGTTGAATGCCAATGGTACCAACCACCTGGGTCAACATGTCCACCACATTCATCTAATGCAGGCATGTGCCCTGTATCCAATACAGAAGGTGCATCAGCAAAGATTGGGACACCATCTAATGCTAGACCTACTTTTGCGACTGTACCTAGATCGCTCACTTGGTCTGATTTAACAGGGTTAACTGGAATTAAAACAGTCATTTCTACAGTCTTATCTACTGACGCTTGTAAACAAGTATTATCGCTTTTAGGTTGAGTGGTACGGACATCAGTAATGTTAACATTGCCATCTTGATCATAGAAATGATAACCCTGGCTATCTAGCATAGAGAGAAAGCCTTTATCTATCTGGTATAAACCAGCCATTTCACCATCCCAATTCCAAACACCACCTTTCTCGTCGATGTTTTTAGGACAAAAAGGTCCTGTCTCTAGGTTGTCTGGTTGATATTTAACAACAAATTTAACACAACTTGCTGAATCTCCATTGTCTAATGTACATTCAACAATCACCGGATCTTTTACTAATGCATCTTGACTGATGCTATCGATATCAATATTAGCCCAAGCGCTGCTAAAGGGTAGCGCAAAACCAACCATACTAGCGAACCAATATTGACGTGTAAATTTTACTAATTTCATCCAACTTCCTTAAAAAAATAAACCAAGTCGCCTTGCTTGCTCACTTTTAGACTCGCTGTTATTTCATTGTGAACTAAGTACAACTTTTATAAAGACATTACTTGAGCGGTCTGAACATATTGCTTACAATGCATTATTTTAATTTTATAGGTCATATTTATGAACGACACTCAGTCGCTACCAACATTACCCGATCGTCTTTCTGTTAACCCTCGTAGCCCTTATCATGTTGCAGAAATATTTGAACATGACATCGGTATTCGACTTAACGGTAAAGAACGTTTTGATGTTGAAGAATACTGTATTAGTGAAGGTTGGGCTTTAGTGTCAGCACATAAAGCCTTAGACCGCAGAGGTCAACCTTTAATGAGAACGGTTAAAGGTACAGTTGAAGCCTATTACCGCTAACAACAAACTAAAAGGTGCGTTAATCGCGCCTTTTTTGTACCTGATACTCACCACATTATCCTGTCAATTCAACATCTTTCACAGTATACAGTTATTTGGAACAACTGAATTATTATTACTGACATTGTGATGCCAATAATAGTAAATTAATGATCTAAATTTTGAACCTTTCGGCATTAAGGTTGAGCATCTTCTATTAAAAAGCTAACTCATTTTAATTAAAAAAATAGATCAATTAATTAGTGTGTTTCATATTAAGCGTTAATTTACCTTATGAATGTGCAGTAAATGTGCAAAGTAGACAATCCGTTAAAATTTATTAAGGGAATGAATAAAGGGGAATATAATTCCCCTTTGATTAGTTTAATGTAATTGTTTTGTACCTGTGTGCTTTAATATAATGTGAGCCCCGCATATCTCAGTGCACTATAGCCAGAGAACTCATCTACCGGTCTGATTTCAAGATCCAATAAACCTTCAAATTCAATATCAACTTTAAAGTTTTTCCAGCTATAACCTGAACTTAATGTGATCAGTTCACTTTCACCATTAATAATCAGCTCTATTGATGCTTCTTCTCGGGTCCACGCACCTGCAGTAAAGTAAATCGATGCCGTGTTAATTTGTTGATCGCCACTGCTTAATTGCATGGTGATACCATTGTCTTCACTCCAGCCCATTGTTTGATACCCTTTATATTCCTCTGCAAATTGATCAGTAAAGGTATATTTATTGGTACGAGCCTTAGTGGTACCTGAATAAGATAATGATAATATTGTTGCCTCAGAAAATGTACTATTTACCTCTTCTAATAAGTTATTTAAGAATTTACTATCAGAGATATCTATATCGGTACCATTATCTGTTTCTACTGCCATTAACGATGCGTACTGTATTACCTCTTCTTCTTCGATGACTTCCTCTTCTACTTCTTCGAAAACAATACCCGCGATCATCACTGCACTGTAGCCACTATGATCACTATCAGTAGTGATGGTAATAGGAAGGTCGCCATCAAAGGTGATGTCAACGGTAAAGTATTGCCAAGAATATTCTTGAGTTAATGACACGGTTTCAGTTACATCGCCGGCTATCACCTCTATTGCAGCACTCGCATGTGTCCACACACCTGCTTGTAAGTATATTCGCGCAGTTTGTGCTGTGCCGTTAGATTGCAATTCAAAGAATGCCTTATTGCCACTATTAAATGTCATTTTTGCAATGCCGCTACTGAGTGTGGTTTGGCCATCAACAAAACTAAAGTAATTGGTAGATTTACTACTGCTATTACCACTTGAGATATCAAAGTAAAAATCGGAAACAGTGGCATCACTGTATGATTCATTAAAGTGTTGTTCATCGTAGAATGAGTATATAGCTTGCTCTGTCACGTCAATAGAAGTTGGTTTACTGATAATTGCATGAGACATACTGATAATAGTATTCTCATCATTTTCAGCAATCGGTTCTAGGTCACTACTAGTATCGTCATCACTGCTGTTGTCTTCATAGGTATCTGCGGTACGAGTATCTTGCTCAACGCTATCAGTAACCTCAACACATGATTCATCAGAATAACTTGACCCTGCTTGGTTAAACGCCACGATGCGATAACAGTATGTTTGGTCCACATCAACATCACTGTCCGTGAAACTGGTTGTATTGGCAGTGAGGGTTGTCACTATCTCTGCATCGTTTTCATCTAATCCACGTTTTTCAACATAAAACCCATCTTCATTTGAAGAACTATCAGCCCATGTTATTTGCAAACTATCGGCGTAAATGGCATGGCTAAAAAAGCAACATGACGTTACTATTAAACGGGTTAGTTTACTGTTTATTTTATTCATCTTGTTTCTCCAAACAACATCGGCTGAGTAACCCAGCATTTATCAATGTAAAAATATTGGTTTATGCATTTAAATTTGGTGTGATAAATGCTTATAATTAACTTATGGGTTAAGGCTTAAGGCAACGATTTATGAATTAAATTCAAATAAACGAGCAATCCCTCTCCTCTAAAGTACTACTTTAAGGGTAGTTAATTAACATATTTTTGCAAAAACAAATCCAGGTTATTTGCTTATTCCTCCCTGTCAGTTAGCTAAACATATAATATTTATATAGTTATTTTTCTAAATTATTTTTTATTTTCCTTCCTATTTATCTACTGGTTAACTAGCAACTAAATGCTACAATATTACTCATATAGGGTTAGCGCATTTATTGTATTGGCTAGCCAAACACTTTTTAACAACATATTGACTAACAAAACCAAGGAATATATGCGTTCACTTTCTATTAAAAATCGAATAATTTTATCTATACTGGTTGTGGTTATTGTTTCTACCAGTGTGATTGCACTGGTTGCACAATTAAAATCGCGTGAATTATTACTTAACCGATTACAACATTCAGAATTACCAAACTTGGTGCAACGTGTATCACAAACGGTAGATGCTGAAATAGCTGAAATGAAAGCAATCACTAAATCAATCGCTAATAACCCGTTTATTTATCAGTTAATTGATAATAATAACAAACCAGAAATAGATAGGCGTTTAACTGAATACCTTTCAGGAGTTGCAAATAATAACGGGTTAAGTAATGCCTCGTATATTGAGCGTGACTCTGCACAATACTGGAATCAAAAAGGGTTCCTTCGTGTATTACAAAATAATGATCACGATAGTTGGTATTTTAATTTTAAAAATAGCGGACAACAAACATCAGCAAGTACTTATACTGAGTCCGATGGCACCATTAATGTTTTTGTGAATTACCAACAACTTAATGGCCGCGCGGCTTCAGGTGTGTCCCGCACTTTTTCTGACATAGCTCATTTATTACAACAATTCAAAATTGAACAAACTGGTTTTGTTTATTTAGTTGATCAAAATGGATTAGTAAAAGTACACAAAAACCAAGGCTTTGCTGAAACTAAAAACGTTAGTGAGTTCTACCCTGAATTGAATAAAAATATTTTTTTTGCTAAACAACCCTTTGCATTCCAAGAAGCCGGCGATTTCATACTATCTACTAGTTATATAGAAAGTTTACAGTGGTATATCATTGCGCAAGTACCAAAGGACGAGCTCTATCAGCCGATCACTGAAGTACGCAACTATATGCTCATTCTATTTTTAATAATTGTATTTATCTTCGTAGGTCTAAGCATTGTTGTATCAAATAAGCTGGTATTACCTTTACAAAAAATGGCAGAGAAATTCCGAGTACTGGGCGAAGGTGAAGGAGACTTAACCAGTAAAGTCGATGAACATGGTGCCTACGAAATATCGGAATTAGCGAAAGGTTTTAATGCTTTTGTCGGGAATATTCGTAATGTGGTACAAGATGTTAAATCAACATCTACCGAGATCAGAAGTGCCTCTGAAACTGTCTATATCGATGCTAACGCTTCAAAACATTCACTTGATAAACAACGTGATGAAGCACATCAAGTCTCTGTTGCCATAAATGAAATGGGCAGCACCATAGCAGAAATAGCCAATAATGCAGCAGTCGCAGCGGATACAACTAATCAAGCAACTAATATGACATCACAAGCACAAATAGTGGTTAATGAATCAACAGAAACCATTAGTCATATGGCGGAAGATATGGAAGTGGTTTCAACCAATATTGAAACGTTAGCACAACGTAGTGATTCAATTAGTAGCGTATTGGATGTGATCCGAGGAATTTCAGAACAAACCAATTTATTAGCGCTTAACGCAGCCATTGAAGCCGCTCGTGCAGGAGAATATGGACGTGGTTTTGCAGTAGTAGCTGATGAAGTGAGAAACTTAGCCAAGAAGACTCATGAATCAACCGATGAAATTCACCGTATGATCACTGAATTACAGGATGGTTCAAAACTCGCTGTAGACTCCGTACATAAAAGCCGTGAACAAGCAATTCTTGGATTAAATGCGGCGAAAAAAACTAATTCAGTGCTTAACGAAATAGTGATTAACGTACAGCATATTTCAGACCTGAACACGCAAATTGCGACAGCAACAGAAGAACAGTCTGCGGTGATTAATGAGATTAATGTCCACGTGGTTAATATCAGTGACAGTACCGAAGAAAGTGCTCATGCATCGCAGAATATTGAATCCTCCTCTGACCTGTTAAAATCCATGGCAGCAAGTTTAGATAAACTGGTTAATCGTTTTAAATCGTAAAATCACAGTAGTATTAAACAGTAGCATTTAACTCCCCTGTTACTGTTTAATACTTATACTAAAAGCTACTTTTCTTCAGTGACTTGTTTTGACTCGATAGCCTCACTGCTTTGGTCAGTTAAACGTAAAAACACACCTAATGAAATCAGTAAAAACGCAGTGCTTGCGATAATGGCAACGGGATAATACAAGTTACCCGCCAAGTCTAATTGGCTATACTTTATCACCATAATTAACCCTTCTAATGACAGCGCAACACATACAGTGCCAATAAAGCGAGGTAAGGTGCCTCGTAGCGTTTGAATCGCATCTTTATGGTGATGGTCACCCGGTTCTGAGTATTCTTTATTAATGATCAATGCCAATTCAAACACGGCTAATGCGATCACACCAATGTTGATACTCTTTAATAATACTTCGGTTAAATCAGCTTTATTGATAAGGCCATTCACAACATGCTGAATCAAAGAAAAGATGATTGCACCAGCTAATAATAAGAAAATGATAGTGAGTGCTTTTGAGAAAATGTTTCTCATAAAGGAAGTGATTGATTCGTTCATTGTGCCCTCAGTCGAAATATTTGGTAATACCGGATAGGATGTTTGGTATTACTATCAATATTTGGACGAAAACAGAGGCAATAAGTTCATAAATGAGAATTAATAGATAAAAAAACAGCCAATACTTAAAGTATTAGCTGCATTGATCTATTACGAAAAATCTAAACAATTAGATACTCGGTCACAATAAATAATTAAGCCTTTAATGCCATATCCGCCATTTTCATGGTGTTTTCAAAGGAGGCACAGCCAGCGATAAACAAGCCGTTATGACAGAACATTGCATCTTCAAGCCCTGTAACATCTTGTAATGCTTGGTCAGATAGTCCAGCCCAACTAGCCGGTAACGATTTTCTATCTTCAAAAGAACCAGGCTCTACAGGTACAGTTTGAATGCGCCATTGCCCTGTAGAGGATGGGTAAACCATATATAAAGCTTCCTGCGACATTGCGTGCACAGTACGTTTCCATGGAATATACTTTTCTAACACAATAACACGCGGATCAGTGGCATCTTCAATCGCTTTTGCAACAATTGCTTTTGCACTTATACCACCACTTGCCGACGCAATAAAACGGGCTAATACTTGCTCTGCAAATGCAACTGCTTGATCAAAACACTGATCAAAATGTGCTTCTTCTTGCCATGTTGGATTAAACATAGAGATAGTTTGACTAAGGCTAATACCCTGTGCGACACCTTCAACATGTCCACAGTCTATAGCATCGATGGTTGACACTAAACCGTTATCAATTGACGTTGCAACTTCTTCATTACCTGCACAGATCTGCACGCCATATTTTTGCCAAATAAGACCAAATGATGAGAAAGGAATACCATTTTCACGCGCACCTGCACCACCTCGTTGGTGATGATCGAAGCGCCCTGTTTCAGGATCATAAATGCCGCCTACATCAATGACTAAGTCAGCCGCTGTGATCACATTTAAATCTCTGGTTCTCACTAATTTAAATGAAGGAAAGATAGATTTTAGGGCTGCAATACTGAATACATCATCTGCATGGAAGTTACCGTTATGTGTTGCTATTGTAATTTGTGTCATATATCTCGATTCATTTTGTTTAAATAAGCAATGGGTGAGTGTGTTTTTAGAAAAACCACTTCTCAGGTGAATTCTATACTATGACGCGCAACAAACCTAGGGAAGCTAACCAGCATCCTAGATTGATACTCAGTGAGTTTTATCAAAAACTGTTAGTTAAAGCATACATTTTGAATAAGTTAATGCTATTTGTACTACAAATAGTGGTTAAACTTAGGTAACATACTAGAAACTATAAAAATTCAAGGAGTTACAAATGAGCATGTTGGATGAGGTAATAAAAGTATTAACCTATTACCATGGAGAAAATAACTTCAATATGAACCCACTTGTACCTGAAGATGTGGAACATTATGCTCGAGCGATATTAGATATCCCCGACGATGAATACATTCTAGCTGCAATGCGAACATCATTTACTCAATTTCATCGCGGTATAGTGATTGGTAGAGATGCTATTTATTGGCGTAATGACAATAAAATTGAAACAACAGTGAATAGTTTAACCTGGCAACAATTAAGCGAACAAAAGTCGCAATTCCGTGCGCATCGCCGTACCGTAGAATTAGGTAATGGTGCTGTTTTCGATAATATCGGCTCTCTCAATAAAACCAGCATTATTATTAATTTGTTAGATTTATTGATCGACCGTTATCAATCGCAACATAACTCGACAGATGGTTTTATCTTTAATGAAAAAGAAGAAATGACGTTAGTTAAGTCCATCCCGAACAATAAAAAAGAACTGAAACAACAATGCGTTGAAAGTGCCGCAGATGCAGAAACCGTCAGTTTTATTTCAATTATAGCTTCACTTTTCAATAAAATTTTTAGACACAAGTAGTCCTCCCTTTCATTTCTATTCCCATCTTTTATTGTCATTGTGTTTATAGTCACTCTATAAACACTTGATTTTAAATAGATGACACTGTAATAAGAG
>NZ_QOCB01000077.1 GCF_003318165.1 Psychromonas sp. B3M02 | reverse complement strand
AAATAGATCAGTTACTTACTATGATTGGTATTATTACTGATGTTGATTAGTTTTACATTTATTTGGTTTATGAAGATTATAGGAATAATTATTAGCGATAAAACAATAGCTTGAAAGTTTGGTCTAGACATTGCTACTTTAATATATGTTGTTGTAACACCTAGATAAAAAACTTTGAATAAAGTATTTATCTTCATGTGAAAATGAGCAAAAGGAAGGTGGCATATGAAAAAACGAATAGTTATTTGTGCTGATGGGACTTGGAATCGTCCTGAAAATGATCTTAAGAAAGATTTTCCTACCAATATTTTAAAACTAGCCCGTGCAATCAAACCTTTTTCTTCAGACCAATCCCCACAACAAGTTTTTTACGATTGGGGCATTGGTTCCTATTACGATAATACTATTGGAGGTGCTACTGGCAGGGGGCTACATAAAAATATCATGGATAATTATCGTTATATTATCCAAAACTATTCTGATGGTGATGAGCTTTTCTTATTCGGCTTTAGCCGTGGTGCTTATACTATTCGATGTCTCTGCGGGTTAATTAATAACTGTGGCATTTTAAAAAGAGATAATGCGAAGCTGGTACAACACGCTTTTAATCATTATAAAAAATCAGGTGAAGCTTAGACTCCCAGTGGAAAAGAATCGATAAAATTTAGAAATGACTATTGTCACCAATCAAGAGAAGTAAAGTTTGTAGGGGTATGGGATACAGTTGGTGCGATGGGGATACCCTTGACATTTTTAGGATTATTTAACGATAAGGATGAATTTTATGATAATAAAATTGGCAGTAATGTTTTGATTGCAAGGCATGCGCTTGCTATTGATGAACATAGATGTGACTTCATCCCAACGATTTGGTCTGCAGGTGATAATATGGACATAAAACAGGTTTGGTTCGCTGGCGCACATAGCGACATCGGAGGTAGTTACCCACCTGATAAGTCGGGAACCATTTTATCAGATAATGCACTAAGTTGGATGCTTGAAGAGGTCACAACAGCTGGCTTAGATGTTGAAACACATTTACAAGAGAGCATTAAAGAGAGTGCGCTTGCTACTATGCATAATTCAAGAAGATCCTTTTATCGTATTAAAAGTAAATATTTTCGTACTATTGATCATGGTCAAGGGCAGGTATTGATTCATAAGTCGTTTAAATACCGCTGGGATAACGATCCTAAATATAGACCAAAAAACGTAGTCGATTACTTAGTGGATCATAAATGGAGCGAATGTATCCTTTAAAGCAATTAAGCCTGATAATCATCCCAATAAGGTTGTTCACCATAATAGTGACTAATAAAATCAATAAATGCAGTGAGTTTGTTTGAGGTTAATTTTCGATGCGGATAAACCACATACAAGCTCATTACATCAGGTGCAAAATCTTCTAGTATCACTTTTAACTTTCCCTGTTTAACTGCTTCACTGACGATAAAAGTCGGTTGTACCACATAACCTTCACCCGCAACCGCAGCCTCTACTAATACATCCCCATTATTTGAAGAGATACTTTGTCTTTGTGCTTTTATTGAATGCCTTAATGCGTTGATTATGGGTAAATGAGTTCGGTTATAGTCCATGTAGTTATAATGTAAAAAATGGTCTGGATTAAGTTGATCTGGGTGTTCAGGTATACCATTTTTCTCAAGGTATTCAGGAGATGCACAGGTCACAATATGAATAGGGGCAATACGTTTTGCAATCAATGAAGAGCTCTTTAGCTCACTAATACGCAAGGCTAAATCAAAACCTTCCTCAACAACATCCGTCTTGCGATCATTTAATTGTAAATCAATTTTAACGGCAGGGTTTTTACGTCTAAAATCTCTTAATAACGGGGCAATATGTTTGGTGGCAAATGATACTGGCGCACTGATCCGTAATGTACCTTGGACTTCGTTTTTAAATTGACCTAAGTTGCCTTCCATATCTTGAATGTTTTCTAATATTTGTTGTACATGCTGCACACACTGTTCGCCTTCTGCGGTAAGGCGAATTTTACGTGTTGTACGATTAAACAATCTAACACCTAAATGATCTTCTAAATGAGCAATATATTTACTGACTAGTTGGTTTGATATGTCCAACTTATCTGCTGCTTTAGTAAAGCTGCCTTCTTTTGAAACTGTGATGAAGGCTTTCATCATGTCGAGTTTATCCATCTTATAGACCTTATCTAATACAATGCCTGCTTCATTAACAACACCGTGTTGATAATAATTCAATGAATGGCATGTTTACCATTTAATTTGTTGTTAGTAAACTGCTTTCCGAACTAAACAAACAATTAATTTTTTTAAAGGGTAAACAATGAATAAGCAAATTATAAACAAAGTTCTTCAGACTAAAGCAGGGTTAGGGTCATTAGCAATTCGTGTTCCAGTGGGCATTGTATTAGCGGCACACGGCGGACAAAAATTGTTTGGCTGGTTTGGTGGATATGGCTTAGAAGGTACTGGTCAATGGATGGAAAGTATTGGTCTTGCACCTGGATTTCTGATGGCTTTGTTAGCGGGTAGTGTTGAATTCTTTGGTGGCCTCGCTTTGATTTTAGGTCTATTAACACGACCTGCGGCATTGCTCACTGCATTCACCATGTTAGTGGCTATTTTCACTGCGCATATTAGTCACGGTCTATTTATTAGTAATGGTGGATTCGAGTATGCCTTGATCTTATTTGCGGCTAGTTTAGCGTTAACGTTTCAAGGAGCAGGGTGCTTCTCTGTCGATAACCGTTTAACAAGGTTCATGGATAAATAATTAATAACTACCCCCTGATTTTTGAATAATAACTTAATAGGTCTCTGATCAGATATCAGAGACTTTATAGGAGTCACTATGTTAGTTAATGGTGTTTGGGAACGTAAATGGGATCCAGTACAGAAACAAGATAAGAAAGGCCGCTTTATTCGTCAAAGTAGTGCATTTACCAAACGTATCGATGACCCTCATGCTGCACTTGAAGATGGTCTGCGCTTATATGTGGCCTATATTTGTCCTTGGGCAACACGGGCGTTAATCGCTCGCTCATTATTAGGATTGGAGGAAGCAGTGAGTGTCGAGGTTGTAGAGCCTGCATTAACTGATTTTGGTTGGCGGTTTGGTGATTTTCCTGGTGCGACCAATAGTCAGGTTCAAAGTGTGGAGTTTGTACATCAGCTATACACTATGACTGACCCTGAATATACAGGACGAGCCACTGTGCCTATTCTTTGGAATTGTAAGAATAACAACATTATTAATAATGAATCTGCTGATATCTTGCGTATTTTTAATGATGACTTAAGACCTATTCATCAATCATTGGTTAATTTATATCCCCCTGCATTGCAAAATGAGATAGATATGTTTAATGATAGTATCTATAACAGTTTAAATAATGGTGTCTATCAAGCGGGTTTTGCTAGCACTCAGCAGGCTTATAATGAAGCGGTTACGGCGATATTTTCACGTTTAGGTAAGTTAGAAGAGCACTTTTCAGTTAATCAATATGCGGTGGGACAAAAGCTCACTGAAAGTGATATTCGTTTATTTGTTACACTGATTCGTTTTGATGTGGCGTATCACGGGTTATTTAAAACTAATCTTAAAAGAATCGCTGATTACCCTTATTTATCAGGGTACTTGCTGCGGTTACTCAAGCTCGATGCTTTTGCCAAGAATACACGTATAGACCACATTAAAACCGGCTATTACTCTATTAAAGCATTGAATCCTTCGATGATTGTGCCAGCAGGGCCAATACTGGGTTGGTTTGATTTATTACAGGAGGGGGTATGAGTTTAGCTCCGTTATTATTTGTTAGTCATGGCTCACCAATGTTTGCCTTTGATACAGGTTTGGCTGCACAGCAACTTGCTCGTCAATCAACACATTTTGATCATGTACAGGCAATTGTTGTTGTCTCGGCACATTGGTTAACCCATGGGAATTACATTACAAGCAGTGAAAGTCCACAGGTTATATATGATTTCAGCGGATTTCCACATGCCTTGTATGATTTACTATACCCCGCATGTGGTTCGTCGATTATAGCCAAACAAGTAATCACGTTATTTAATGATAATGGTATCGAAATGAAAGCTGATACTCAGCGCGGTTGGGATCATGGTGTTTGGGTCCCTTTACGTCATCTTCGCCCAAATGCTGATAAACCCATACTACAAATTTCTATCAATGTTGAGCATGATACAAACCAGCTGCAACACCTTGGCCAGGTATTAAAACAATTAAGGTCGCAAAATATTGGGATTATATGCTCAGGCAGTGTGACTCATAATTTAAGTGATACTAGAGCAAAACATGAGCTGGTGGCCGATTATGCACAACAATTTCAAGAGTGGGTAAGAGAAGCTGTCATCAGCAAGGATATCGAGGCTATCAAACAACCCAGTAAATCGCCTTTTTATCGGCAATCACACCCAAGTTCAGAACATTATTTACCATTGATAGTGGCGTTGGCCGCCATTGATGTGTATGAGTCGGTTAATGTATTAACAAGTCCAATTTTGCACCATACTATCTCAATGGAAAGTTATATTTGGACTTGATAAAAACGACCATCGGATTTGTATTTTGTCTTGAATTCAACGAATAAGTGATATTAATAAATATTATGCACTTATCCATTGCTTGGGTGATTTTCCATATAAGCGTTTGAATTCACGACTGAACTGTGAGGAACTAACATAACCAACTTGCATCGCTGCCTGACTTACTTTCATACCGCCAGCAATTTTCATTGCTGCATTATTAAGACGCATTGATTTCATAAATTGAATAGGTGATAAAGTGGTTGCTTGCTTGAATTTACGATGTAAAACGGCTCGACTTACACCAATGTTGCTTGCCATTTCATCGATAGTCACCGGTTGATCTAAGTGATCATTCAAATAGTTAATCGCCTTAGTCACTTCATTACCTGCAGCAAAAGCTTGTTGAGCAGATTTACCTGCATCACCTTTAAAAATTGCATAATAGAGTTCTCTCAGACGACCTTCGCCCAATAACTCTGCTTGATTTGCATCTGAATTTAACTGTAATAAGCGTAATAGGGCACTGCTAAATTCACTATCCCATCGGGCTAAGGTTAATCCTGAAGAGATCGATTTACCTTGTGATAGACGTGTTTTATATTGAGTAGAATCCATTGCAATCGCAAGTTCAGTCATCACTTTTGTATCGAGGGAAATCATAACACCTAATAATGGTGTATCAGATGATGCGTTTGGAACACCTGCTTCAATGGGCATTGACTGAGTGCAACATAAGTAATGGTTAACATCATAGCTGTGTTTACTGCCATCAAGTATCGCCTCTTTTGCTCCGCTGACAATAGCAATAATGGTCGGCTCATAAACCACGGGAGTACATGGTACCGGTTCAGTTGCCCGAAAAATGTGTACACCTTTAATGGCGGTTTCAACCATGCCATTATGCTTAATAGTATTTTCAATCAGTTGTTTTATTTGTGCTTTACTCATTAGTTAAAAATATCACCAAGAGTGGTAAGATTCAATTTATTGATATTATTTCAGTCTTGATAAGGGGGATTAATGAGTAAAAAAAATGAGTTTGATCTAGACATTGGTCAAGAACATATAGTGATACAACGACGTTATGAAGCGTTAGGTGCAGTTAATGACTTATTTATTGCTATTTGGTTTTTAATTGGCAGTGCATTTTTCTTAAATGATGCTCTGATTGAAAGTGGCACCTGGTTATTTATTGTTGGAAGTGCACAACTCATCATTAAACCTGTTATTAAGTTAATGAGTCTTATACACGTAAATAAAGCCTTTCAAAAAAACACTTAATCATACAAAAAGGTGTATTGTCATTATGGGGTGGGGTTACAGTATAATTTCCCTTCTGCAATCAAGTACCTCTACACCTAAAAAATTACCTAATAAGTTGCCGTCATGCATTAGTTGAATTAAGTCGTTATGATTGAGGATATTAATTCTTCGGCCATGCTCAGTTAATAAATTAAGCTCATAACAAGGGTAGCTGATAGCATGTTTACGTTGAATCATTTTATTATTAATTTGTAATGAAACGATATTGTGCAGTTTAACGTTCCGGTCAGTGTGGTTATTAAATACGCCCGTTACTCTATTGAATGTTGCTCTGCTTACAAAAGGCTGGATTAATGCAATACCAAAGGTGCCAATGGCAACTCCGAAACCACCCACAAAAATAGCAAGATCGTATTTGTCAGAAATAATCAGCTGATAGCTAGCTAATGCAATTAAAAAGAGACCTACCACGATATAAACAACACAAAATAGCATCGATGTTATAGTGGGGCGTAAAAAAGCTAAGTCTCCATCCACAATCACTTTATGAGATAAAAATTTAGGTCCATCTTTGAGTAGAGTACGAGTGAGATCTATAGTGACTGTGTCGTTATGGTTCATATACTATCCTTGTATATTGCACTAATTAACTAATTTATTGCTACTTTGTAAGTTTCCTAAAAGGGAAATTATATTCTGCACCTATTCTTTAAACTAAATTATACCAATTGTATT
>NZ_QOCB01000153.1 GCF_003318165.1 Psychromonas sp. B3M02 | reverse complement strand
ATTAAATATAGCTTATAAATAATACTATAATAGTGCTTATAAGGTATCATTATTAGCTATGCTAAGTGAATCGTACTAGATTTAACATTAAAATTGTCAATGAGAAGTTATGCAATCTGTAAATAAAACTTTCGAAGTGCTTGAAGTCATTGCGAACTGCTCTAATGGTATTACCTTAGAGCAGCTTGCAAAAACACTGTCTTATCCTAAACCAACTTTGCATCGTATATGTAAATGCTTGACTAATAATGGCTATGTCAGTCAAAGGGGCAGTAGCTCTTATCAGTTAACCACTAAGATGTTATCACTAGGTTACAACGTAATTCACGATGACTCATTATTAGCTGATATTACACCACATATGTCTGAATTAGCTAATCGAGTTGGTTTTACTATTAACCTTCAGCGTCGTGACTTTGATAATGTCATCTTATTAAAAAAAGAGGAGTCACGCTCTTCTATCTTCCATACTAATGCTCATACTGGACTGACATCGTCGTTATATAATGCTGCTTGCGGTAAAGTTATTTTAGCTAATTTCTCAGAAGAAGATAAAGAGAAATACTGGGATGTACATGGTAACGATTTAACACGCTTTGATCATTTCTGTGATGTGGAAATTAAAGATAAAGCAACATTTTTAGAAGCGTTAGCCTCTGTTAAAACACAAAAATTTGCGCTAGATGGCGAAGGTAATGAATCAGGTATTACCTGTATCGGTGTACCATTAGAGTTAAATGGTGCTGTCTCATATGCTATCAGTGTTTCAGGTTTAACGCCTGAAATTAACCGTTATGGTCAAAAACAATTAGTTAATGAATTACATACATTTTCTGGGTTTTTATCTGAAAAATTGGCAAAAACGAAATAGAGATTAACGGTTAGCAGTCAACTAGATATGTAGTCTGTTACTCAATGAGATAGACATAACAGAAGGTTGTTTAGCACCTTCTGTTATGTGCTGTTTATTAGGCTTAATGTCTTTTCGGTAATAAGATACTGCCAATAAACAAGATACAACCAGCGACCACGATTGTAGGGCCTGATGGTGTGTCGTATTGGAAAGATCCCAATAAGCCTAATACAACACTGACTCCGCCAATTAACATCGCAATTAAGGCCATGCTTTCAGGTGTGTTAGCAAAGCGTCTCGCTGTTGCCGCTGGAATAATGAGTAGTGCGGTTACCAGTAACATCCCAACCACCTTCATCATAATCGCTACAATCAATGCAATTAAGCCTAGGAATAACCAGTTGATTCGATCAACAGGAATACCCTCAACACGTGCCAAATCTTCATGAATAGTAATCGATAGCAGTGGTTTCCAAATCCAAATCAAACCAAGCAAGGCAACTCCGCCTGCTCCGTAGATCCAAAATAGATCACTGTAACCAATCGCTAAAATATCACCAAACAGATAACTGACTAAGTCGATTCTGACGTTATCCATAAATGCCAGGGCAACTAACCCGAGGGATAAAGCTCCGTGGGAAAATATCCCCAATAATGTATCACTAGCTAACTGGCGTTGATATTGGCTAACAAACAGTAAAATCGCTAACATTTGGCAAATAAGGAAAATACCTAAGGTTAGATTGATATGTAAAAGAAAACCTAAAGCCACACCAAGTAAAGCTGAGTGTGCCAATGTGTCACCAAAATAAGCTAAACGTCTCCACACCACAAAAGATCCAAAAGGGCCTGCAACCAGTGCTACGCCTAATCCACCTAATAGCGCTCTTAATAAAAAATCATCCATTGTGATTATGTTCCCCGTCACCGCAGCATTCATGATTGTGATCATGGTCATGCTGATGTTCTTTGTCATGTACGTAAATAGCTAAATGTCTTGCCGCATAAGGACCAAATAAAGCTGTGTAAGCAGGATCATTGACCACCACTTCTGGTGTTCCGCTACAACAAATATGTTTATTTAAACAGAATACTCGGTCAGTAGATGCCATTACTAAATGTAAATCATGGGATACCATCAAAATAGCGCAGCCGCGTTCGGTACGTACTCGACTGATCAAGTCATATAACTCAACTTGCCCGTGTACATCAACGCCTTGAACCGGTTCATCTAAGACTAAAATGTCTGGGTCACGCATTAATGCTCTAGCCATTAATACACGTTGTAACTCACCACCAGATAGATTTTGTAACGGAGAGTCGATTACATGCTCTGCCCCTACATCTTTTAATAAACTTTCAAAGGAATGTTTATTGTGCGCTTTAGCTAAGGCTAAAAAGCGTCTTACTGTGATTGGGAAAGTCGGGTCGATATGCAGCTTTTGCGGCACATAACCAATGGTGATGTTCGACGCGATAGTCACTGCACCTGAAGTTGGTTTTTGTAAACCCAGTGCAACACGTAATAAAGTTGTCTTACCCGCACCGTTAGGCCCAACGACGGTAACGATTTCGCCTCGGTGCAACTCTAAGTCGACGGATTCAAGTAAAGAACGTCCACTTATCGTTAAATTAACGCTGGTTAAGGTGAGGAGCGGTTGGCTCGTATCCTGTTTTTTTGAGGTTAGCATGTTTTGCAAAATACCATTATTTGAAGTGTTCCTGATCGGTGTTTTGTCATGATCTAAACAAAGTATGTTTCAGTAGATAGTTGACAATAAAAAATGTTATATTATAACATTAACCATATCAACTATATTAAAGGACTAAACATGAAAAAACTATTATTTATTTGTCTATCTGTATTTGTACTGCCTTTGCAGACATTGATGGCAGATGAAACGGCTAAAGTGGTTGTTAGTATTAAACCACTGCACTCATTAGTAAGTGCTGTCATGGAAGGCGTTGCAACACCTACCTTATTAGTTAAAAAAGGTTCTCCACATGCTTATTCTCTTCGTCCTTCAGAAGCAAGAGCGTTGGCAAATGCTGACCTTGTGGTTTGGATTGGTCATGAAATGGAAAGCTTTCTTGAAAAACCATTAGAGACAGTTGCAAACAATGCAACGCAATTAGAATTAGCTGAAGTACTTGAACCATCATTATTAAAAACACGTAATGGTACAGAATGGGATGAGCATGAACATCACGATGAACACGGTGATGAGCATGAAGAGCATGCAGCACATGACGACCATCATGAAGGTCACGAAGGTCACGAAGGTCATGAAGAGCACGCAGCACATGACGACCATGATGAAGATCACGAAGGACATGAAGAGCATGCTGACCACAAAGAGCATCATCATGGTGTAAATGATATGCACCTGTGGTTAGATCCTAAAATGGCTCAGAAAGTGGTTATTGAAACTGCGAAAGCATTAATTGCAATCGATCCTGCACATGCCGTTCAATACCAAGAAAATGCCACTAAACTAGAACAAAAACTAGTGTTATTAGATCAACAGCTAGTGCAAAAATTAGCCCCAGTTAAAACCGTTCCTTATCTTGCTTTTCATTCTGCATACCAGTACTTTGAAGTTGCTTATGATTTGAATGCGGTAGGTTCTGTAACCATTGACCCAGATAGAAAACCTGGCGCTAAAGGCATTAGTGAAATTCGTGAACGTGTAAAAAGAACGGGAGCTAAAGCGGTATTTAGTGAGCCACAATTTGAATCAAGTTTAGTAGAGACAATTATCGAAGGGTCTGGTGCGAAAACAGGTGTCTTAGATCCATTAGGTTCTGATATCGAACAAGGTCCTGAAGCTTACTTCACCTTATTAAACAACCTAGCTGATAATTTAGTAACAGGTTTAAAATAAGCTAACTATTTAAGTTACCCTTAAAGCAAAAGGCCTAGTATTTACTAGGCCTTTTTTGTTTTTATTGCGCCATTGCTAATTGGCTAGGGGATGCTGGATATTTTATTTTTATCCAAGCCATAATCATTCCTAGAATCGCAATAGGGACAACAGGGTCAATCCAAGTGCCGCCTTGACCGAAGATTAAGTTTAATATCATTATGATACTTGCACCAATTGCCCAAGCTACAGTGGATGATACTGACCAAATTCTTAATTGATCCGCTAACTCAGTAATACCAAGCGTACGATTAATAATATGGAAGTATGAATCATTTAAGTGTGAGAACCCAACAGGTCCAACAGCACAGGCTAATGCAACAAATACTGGGTCTAAACCTAAGGTATCTACTAATGGTAAAGTCATTGTTGCTGCTACCATCATTGAAGCTGTCGCAGAACCTTGAATTAAACGTAACATTGATGCGATGGCTAAAGGCACTAGTAATGGTGGGATACCACTACTTGCTATCGCTTCTGCAACCTGTGGTCCTGCACCTGAAGACTTAAGTACTGCACCCATTGCACCACCACAACCCGTTACAATTAAAATTAAACCAGTTGTTGATAATGCGTCATCCATTGAACCAACCATATCTTTACGTTCAATATTACGAGTTAAGCCGTATAGAGCCATTAACACACCTAAGCCAACAGCCACTACTGGGTTACCAATAAGTTGGATAGTTAAGTGGAAAAATGAGCTACCTTCACCAAACAAAGTATCAATAAGGATCAGTGCGATAGGGATTAAGATTGGACCGAATGATAAAAAGTTACTTGGCAGTGTGCTTTCGTCAGTAGCTTGTACTTTTTCAAGGTTAGCCCATTCAGCAGCATTTGTGATCCATAAGTCACCATTAGGTACGCGGTAATATTCATTACCCACGCGACGAATGTAAATCATAGAAAGTAACATCATAGGTACTGATACTAATAGCCCCCACATCATGTACTCGCCAAGATTAACACCTAAAATACCCGCTACAGCAACTGGGCCGGGAGTTGGTGGCACTAGTGCATGAGTAATCAGTAGGCCTAATGCTAATGTAACACCAAGTCCTACTGCAGATTTTCCTGTATCACGTGAAATAGCACGAACTAACGAGTGTAAAATGATGTAAGCCGAGTCACAAAAAACTGGGATCGCAACAAGTACACCGGTGAATCCAAGCGCTAAATCTTCACGCCCTTTACCACATAATTTAACGAAGGTTTTGGCCATACGAACTGCTGCACCAGAACGTTCAAAACAGGCGCCCATAATCACACCAAATGCGATGATTAGACCGATACCGCCTAAGACGCCACCAAACCCAGATTTAATTGCTCCAATTAAGTCAGAAGGTACCATACCTGCAAACAGGCCCATGATAATACTAGCGATGATCATTGCTAGTGCTACAGGGATACGTGTTTTTACAATCATTAACATCATGGCTATGATGCCAACAATAATTCCAATCAGTGCTCCATCCATGAGGAACTCCTTTTAATTAAATAAGTAGGTTAAAAAGTTAATTAAATAAACTATTTAATGGTGGTTTTAAGGTTAATGGTTACAAGTAGGGGGCAACCCAATGTAAGCCATCTTCAGTTGTTGTTTTAGGGTTATATTCGCAGCCAATCCAGCCATGGTAACCAGATGCATCTAATGCATTGAATAAATATGGATAATTTATTTCACCAGTCAGGGGTTCATTTCTGGATGGGACAGAAGCGATTTGGATATGACCTGTTACATCAGCCAGATCTTGGATCAGTGTGGTTAAATCACCATCCATAATTTGCGCATGATAAAGGTCAAGTTGAAGTTTTACGTTTGCTCTGTCGACTTGCTTGATCAACTCTGCAGCTTGTCTTTGATGAGCAATAAAGTAATTAGGTGCATCACGTGAATTTAATGGTTCAATCATTAGTTCAATACCCTGCTTGGCAAAGGCATCAGCAGCATATCTGATGTTGTTAATAAACGTGTTGGTATGTTCTTCAATGCTATAATTTGGGTCGATCATGCCAGACATAGCGTGTACTTTTTTACAGTTTAATGCTGTTGCATAATGTAGCGCTGTTTCAACACTGTCACGAAACTCTTGCTCTCTTCCTGGTCGAGCCGCTAAGCCTCTTTCACCGGCATCCCAATCGCCCGGAGGCATATTAAATAAAGCTTGTTCAAGCTTGTATTGTTGTAACTTTTGGGCGACAACATCAGCTGCAAATGCGTAAGGAAATAAAAACTCTACGGCTTTAAAACCTGCGTTGTGAGCGCGTTCAAATCGGTCTAAAAATTTGACTTCAGTGAAAAGCATGGTGAGGTTTGCTGCAAACTTAGCCATTATTTTCCTCTCTCTTTTAAGTCTTCTACTTCAACATCGGTTAAATAGCGTGTTGGTTTATCGGCTAATAACAGCGCTAATTTTGCTGTTTCTTCTAGCTCTTCTGCATTATCTACAGCATCTAAAAAGTCAGTACCTGTGATGATAGGGCCGTGGTTTGCTAATAAAAAGGCACGGTATTTTCCTGCTAACTTAGATAACTCTTGTGCAATCTCTGGTGCACCTGGACGGTAATAAGGGATCACAGGTAATTCACCAATTCGCATCACATAATAGGGAGTGAAGGCTTTAATCGCATTGCTGTAATCTAGGTCTTCTAAACAAGAAAGCGCGGTTAAATAGGTAGAATGTAGATGTACAATGGCATTACACTCTGGATCTTTTTCATAGATAGCTAGGTGAAAAGCCACTTCTTTCGAAGGGCGTTTACCGGAGATATGTGCGCCAGTATTATCTACAACAGAGAGTTCATCTGCGACTAGGCGGCCAAAAGATGAACCCGTAGGTGTTGCTAAAAATTGCCCATTTGGCAACTTAACAGATAAATTCCCAGCGCCACCAGTTGCATAACCTCGTTCAAACATAGAACGAGCAAGGTCAACCATTTGTTGTCTTAATTGAGCTTCATTCATTGAAAATACTCCTGCGCTTTAGTGAAGAAAGTAGGGTCGCCAAAGTTACCTGATTTTAATGCTAGAGAAAGGTTGTCATTGACAGCTTTAACCCAAGGTACTCCTGGTGTGATTTGTGGGCCGATATGAAAACTGTCTACTTGTAAGCTTTGAGTCACAACACCTGATGTTTCCCCTCCAGCCACAATGAAGTTACATATACCTGCCGCTTTTAATTGAATTGCTAGGTCATTAAAGAAGTTTTCTACTGCAAGGCTTGATGCTTCTGCACCGTATTGCTGTTGAATTATATGTAATGCATCAGTATCTGCTGTTGCATAAACAAGAGGGGCCAATTCATTAGTTGATTGACTCATAACCCACTCACAAACTTGTTTGCTGTAGTCCTGTTTATTTAGGCAATCTTCCACATTGATTGCAAAATGTGGTGCTGTCTTTTTGTAATGAGCAACTTGCTGATTGGTCATCACAGAGCAAGACCCTGAAAAGATAACCGTTGGTAATTTTGATGGGTAACCTGCTTGTTTTGCTTGAGTTTGATCTCGTAAATGTGCAGACCAATTTTTAGCAATACCCGCTGCTAAACCTGAGCCGCCAGTGACTAATTTAAGTTGGTGAGCGGCTTTACCAATTTCATTTAAATGATTGGCATTGAAGGCATCCACTACTGCGTAACGTTTACCTTCTGTTTTAAGTTGCTGAAGTTTGTTAACGATATTCTCAGCACCTTGCTCGATATTAAGATAATCCACTAACCCTGTTGAGCCTGTCGCCTGTGCGTCCATCAGTTGCATCAAGTTAGAGTTAGTCATTGGCGTTACTGGATGATTACGCATGCCAGATTCGCTAAGTAACTTTTCAAATACAAATAGATGCCCGTTAAAAACAGTGCGTCCATTGACAGGAAGTGCAGGGCAAATAACTGTAAAGTCTTCGTTTAGCTGTTCAAGTAAAGCATCGGTAACTGGCCCTATATTGCCTTTTTCAGTACTGTCGAATGTTGAACAGTATTTAAAATAAAACTGTTGGCAATTTTGTTGTTGAAGCCAAGTTAATGCCGCAAGCGAGTCGCTAATTGCTTGTTCAGTTGGGCATGAGCGAGATTTTAAACTAATTACAACAGCATCTGCGTCAATGTTCATTTCCTTATCTGGAACCCCATTAACTTGAATAGTATGCATGCCATTTTCAACTAGGAAACCAGCAATGTCGGTCGCACCTGTAAAATCGTCTGCAATTACACCAAGTAACATATTATTTCTCCACGCCAGGTAATGTGATGCCATCAAAGACTTTGATCACTGCACTATCATCTTCTTGTCCATGACCTGCATTACTGGCAGAAATGAACATATTTAATGCGGTACTTGATAGCGGTAATGGGAATTGCAGATCTTTTGCTGTATCAGCGACTAAGTTGAGATCTTTAACAAAAATATCGACCATAGATTTTGGTGAATAGTCACCATCTACTACATGCTTCATTCTGTTTTCAAACATCCAAGAGTTACCCGCTGCATTGGTCACTACGTCATACATTAGGTCTAAAGGAATATTCGCTCGAGCCGCTAATGCCATTGCTTCAGCACCCACTGCGATATGTACACCTGCTAATAATTGATGAATAATTTTTACCGTTGCACCAAGGCCTATTTGTTCACCTATGTTGTAAACTTTGGCTGCCGTTGCATCGAGTACTGGTTTTAGTTTTGAGAAGGCCTCTGCTGAACCTGAAGCCATGATTGTCATGTCACCGGTTGCTGCTTTAGCTGCGCCACCTGAAACTGGCGCATCTAGCATGATTAGGTCGTGTGCCTTAAGTTGTTGTTCGATCTGCTTGGCATCGTCTGCAGAAATTGTTGCTGATACCATGACCACGGTTTTTGGTTTTAAACTAGCCGCAAGACCCGTTTTAAATAACACAGTGTTAACTTGTTTAGCGTTAACAACTAGCACTAATACCGCATCTAATTGCTGAGAAAAGTCTAATGCATTGGTTGAAACCGCTTTAGCACCTGCGTCACTTAATGTTGCTAGGGCAGCTTCGTTTAAATCAATACCGTAAACATCTAAGCCTGCATTAATACAAGATTTTGCAGCACCCATGCCCATTGAGCCAAGTCCAATGATTCCAATTGATTTCACTTCATTTGACATGTTGTCTCCGTTAAATAGTTGTTAATTAATGTTTGTGGAAAGGAGTATATACACTCATATTAATAAATAATGCGTCATTAATCACATTACTTAACGTAATTTAACATTATTTAACATTTGTTGTCATTTTAATCATAACGCGGCTCTTTAATGTTATTTTTGAACACTTTTAAAACAAATTTCATCATAATTAAGAAAAACTTACACATAAGTTCACATTTATTAACAACTTGGTGTTTATCTGTTACTCTTTATTACCCCATAGGTGAATAAATAGAGATGTTATGATTCCAGCTGAAAGACAACGTAAAATTCTGTTTATGTTAAAAAGCCAGCAAGTAGTAAGTATTGTTGAACTTGCTGATTTGCTTGATGTTTCACATATGACTGTGCGTCGAGATATAGAAAAGTTAGAAAAGCAGGGGCGTGTAAATTCTGTTTCTGGTGGGGTACAACTTACCGAAGTACTGCATAGTGAATTATCACGTGATATGAAAATAATGCAGTTTTCTCATCAAAAAGAGCAAATAGGTAAACTTGCCGTAGATTTAATATCACCTAATTCAACTGTGTATTTAGATGCAGGGACGACTTCCTTAGAGGTTGCTCATCAATTGAGTAATAGAGGGGATTTAGTGATTATTACTAATGACTTTTCAATAGCAACCTTATTGATGGCTCACTCTTCCCATGAAATTTATCATACTGGTGGTAAAGCGGATCGTGATAATCAATCTACTGTGGGACCCAAAGTCGCTGATTTCTTATTGGATATGAATATAGATATTGCATTTATATCTACCTCATCTTGGAGTTTAAGGGGCTTATCAACACCTAATGAAAATAAGATTACTGTTAAGCGTGCTATTGCTAAGGTATCAAAAAAGGTTTGTTTGATTTCGGATTCGTCGAAGTATGGAAAAATTGCAACATTTCATGCTTTAGATATTGAGAAAATAGACTTAGTGCTCACTGATGCTAATTTATCTGATAATGCAACATCAGATCTGCAAGATAAAGGTGTTGAGGTTATTCGCTCTGATGATTAGTGTATCAGTCTACAGGGGGTAGATTGATACACTCACTTTAATTAAACAATCCCACTATTACGTTCTGACCAGGTACTTAAGAAACTTTTTAAGTTATCTGACTTAGGCTGGGTGAATAAAGTTGTTGGGTCGCCTTGTTCTTCGATTAAGCCTTTGGCTAAAAATACCACTTTGTCTGAAACTTGCGCTGCAAAGCCCATCTCATGTGTCACGATCACCATGGTCATGCCATCGTTAGCTAAAGACTTCATCACCTTCAAGACTTCGCCAACTAATTCTGGATCGAGTGCTGAAGTTGGTTCATCAAATAGCATGATTTTAGGATCAGTACCTAATGATCGAGCAATGGCTACACGCTGTTGCTGTCCACCGGATAGTTGTCCAGGGTAAGCATCAATTTTATGTGCCATATCTACTTTCTCTAATACCGACAAAGCTTTTTCGCGGGCAGCTTGTTTATTGAGTTTATGAACTCGTAATAACGGCGACATCACATTCTCTAATACACTCATGTGTGGCCATAGATTAAATTGTTGGAACACCATGCACACTTCTGATAAATCGTTTTGTGTGATGTGACTCGGGGCTAATTGTAGGTTGCCTTGTGCATCTGACCCGTAACCTAATAATTTACCATTAATTTGCACCTCACCTCCATTGTATTGCTCAAGGAAGTTGATGCATCTTAACATGGTGCTTTTACCTGATCCTGAGCCGCCAATGATACAAACGACTTGCCCATAATCGATCTCTAAGTTAATGCCTTTTAAGACTTGGTTGTCACCGTAATGCTTTTTTAAATCAATTAATTTAATTGCTTTATGTGGTTGTTTTTCCATAACTCCTCCAGAGTCTTTAATTAGCTACGCACTAGGTGAATAGTGGCTCGGTTTTCGCACCATTGACCTATTTTGGCAACCAAGAAAGTAATCGCCCAGTAAGCGACTGCTAAAAATAGGTAAGGCTCAATAACACTAAATGTCTGTGTTGACATAGTGACCGCTGCGGTGGTCAACTCTGGCACGGTAATAATAGACAGAATCGCTGATTCTTTAATTAAAATAATAGTTTGATTAATACCAGGGGGAATAATCAGCCCTAGCATTTGTGGAAATTGAATTGAGAATAAAATTTGTCGATGTGAGTAGCCTAAATCATAGGCTGCTTCAATATGGCCTTTAGGAATACTGGCAAACCCAGATCGGTATATCTCAGCAAAGTACGCTGAACCATATAAGCCTAACCCTAAAATCCCAACTTGTTCTGCACTCAGTTCAACGCCTACAAAAGGCCCGCCGTAATACATTAAATACACTTGTACCAATAAAGGTGTGCCACGAAAAATGGTTAAATAAGTTGCGTATAACAGACCGATAAAAGGAATTTTTAAACGACTGATTAGGTGTAGTATTAACCCGCCTATTAAGGCGATAATGATACCCACAGAGCAAACATAAAGGGTGTATATCAACCCTTTTAAGAGCATTGGCCAGTAGGTTATAAAGAGGTTTAAATCCATTGTTAATATTTCCTAATGTGGCGTTAATCGAGCTTCGAGGTGACGCCCGAGCACGCTGATACAAGAAGTCAGTAATAAGTACAGTAATCCGGCACTGACAAAGAACTCAATGGGACGATAGGTGGTAGATGAATAAGTTTGAGTGATACGCATTAGGTCAGTCACTGCAATGGTTGAAATCAAAGCTGAGTTCTTAATGATATCTATCGTTTCATTGGTTAATGAAGGCAGAGTATTGCGTAATACTTGCGGTAGCTCGATATAGCGAAAACGTTGCCAAGCACTATAACCATAACTCCAAGCCGTTTCTTTTTGACCATTGGGGATCACTTGGAAACCACCGCGTAATATTTCAGCTTGGAATGCCGCCGTATTTAAAGAAAGTGCAATGATTGCTGCTGCAATAGGCGGTATATTAATGCCCCAATAAGGCAAAAAATAAAAGACAATCGCTAGTTGTACTAAGAGGGGAGCGCCTCGGATGGCACTAATATAAAAACGACAACTATATTGGATAACTGAATGGGAAGATAACCTTCCCAAACAGAGAATAATACCTAATACAAAACCGATTAGAATAGATAAAAGAGAGATCCAAGCTGTTGTCCATAAACCATTTAATAATGAGTCGCTATATTTTAAAACAACGCTGAAATCCAACATGTTAATCTCCTCGTCTTTTACGTTGAGTCAATGATTCTGCGGCAACGCATAATAGCTCATACATCATAGTTGCCCCGACTAATGCCGTTGCGCCAGATGGATCAAACGGCGGTGAAACCTCAACCACATCGCCGCCTATAATATGTAAACCTGATAAACCACGAATCATCTGTAGCGCTTCAAAAGTAGTGAAACCACCGACTTCTGGTGTGCCGGTTCCCACCGCAAAAGCGGGGTCTAAACCATCAACATCAAAGGTGACATAGGCTGGCGTATCACCTACTAATTTGTGTACTTCCGCTAATATGCCTTCGACACCTAATTTATAAAATTCATCCATGTAGATAACACGCATGCCACTATCATGGCTAAATTTCCAAATATCTTTATGGTTTACTGAGCCTCTAATACCAATTTGGATGGTTTTTTTAGGATCAATTAAACCTTCTTCAGCAGCGACTCTAAAAGGTGAGCCATGGTGGAATTTTGAACCTAAATAATGACCGCCTGTGTCGCAGTGTGCATCAAAATGTACTAAGGCCACTGGGCCATCTTTTGCTAGTGCTCTAAGAATAGGTAATGAAATTGAATGGTCCCCCCCTGCAGAAATAGGCAGGATTCCAGCACTGACAATATCGTTAAAAAAAGCTTCGATAGATCGATGGCTTTTTTCTAACTCGAAAGGGCTTTCTGGTAACGCGTCACCTACATCAGCAACCTTGCATAAAGCAAAAGGGTCGATACCTGTACTTTGGTTTACTGAACGCATTAAACTCGATTGATTACGAATCTCTCTTGGGCCATGACGTGTCCCTGTACGGTTGGTCACACCACCATCAAAAGGAACACCAATTAAACCTATTTCTACGTTATCCAGCTGTGGTTGATAAGGGCAGCGCATAAATGTCGCAATACCACTGTAACGAGGCAGTTGTTGGGGATCTTGAGTCATATTTTTTCCTAAATAATCGCAATATTGTTGATAGTCAGTCAATAAAATGGAGATGAAGGGGTTAGCTACCCCTTATATTAGTGTTGAGGCGTTGGTAATTCGCCAACAGGTAAGTCCATGGTGAAACCAAACCACTTTTGTTGTAATTCAGCTAACTTTCCACTTTTTTGTAACTTCTCAATACCATCACTAAAAAATTGCACTAGAGAAGCAGAATCAGCATCTTTTCTACCTACCCATCCGTAGTAAGTTTCTGGACCAAAAGCAGGCTGTACAATCTCAAACATATCTGGGCGCTGTTTAACAATCGGCGCTAGGTTAGGTAAAGCTTGCGGCACAATATCAATGCGTCTTGAGGCTAATGCTGCATAAGCTTCATTGTAATCAGTGAAATGCTTAATTGATTTGTAACCTTCACCCTGTGGTATTAATACCTCTTTTTCGAAGTTCTCAATCACAGTAAGTTGTGATGAACCCGCTTGCGTACCAATGCGCATACCACCCATATCTTCAGGCTTAGTAATACGGTCATCACCTTTACGTTTTAGGATAGCGATTGCGGCTGTTGAAATAGGGTACGAAAATGCATATTTATCCATACGCTTTTGCGTGATGGTCAGTGACGTGGCAACAAAGTCATAACGCTTAGCACTTAAGCCGGCTAAAATACCTTGGAAGGGTAAATCTAATTGAGTTAATTTAACCCCTGGTAGATCTTTTAATATTTGATCAAGGATATCTTTACCATAACCTACAATTTTACCATCTTCTAACATCTCAAAAGGTGCGTAACGCGCTTCAGTCGCGATTACAATTTCACCTTTTTGCTTAATGTCATCAAGTAAATCAGCTTGTGCTATCTGCGGTAAAGCGGCACACAATAAACTAGCGGTTAGTAATGTTTTCTTTAACGGTAGTAGTAAGTTTTTCATAACGATTGTCCTTGATCATTAAGTAGGGTAGTTGGCTTAATTGCTTGAACACTATATTGCTTGAATAATGAGCGATCTGACAAACGGTGATTTCTAATCCCTATCCATAAGTATTTGTAATGCTATATTTTGGTGCGTGTTATGCGCTGTAGCGTCTCGATAGATTTATTCTTCATATAAATATGAGTGGGGTTAGGACATAGGCTTTTAGTTTTATGTGTAATTAAATCAATATTTTATTATGTTTTTCTTTGTCTATTTTGATTGTAGAGTTTACTGCTTGGCGTAAAATTTGCTTTGAGTAGGTTGCTGATTCGTATTGATGGAAAATAGTTAAATAAGGGATTATTTTGGGGACTCGTTTACCGCCTTTGGAAGCATTACGCTATTTTGAGTGTGCTGCTCGTCATTTAAATTTTACAGCCGCAGCAAAGGAGTTATGTGTTTCTCAAAGTGCAGTCAGTCAAAAAGTTATTTTATTAGAGGAACATTTACAATATAAGGTCTTTGAACGTAAACCCAGGCAGTTACGCTTAACAGACAATGGTGAAGCCCTTTTCCAGTCTGTACATGGTGCCTTAAACCAAATTCGTGACACAGTAAATCACCTAGAATGCCATAAACAGGTCACACAGCTTGAAGTCTATTCAATGCCTGCGTTTGCTAGCCGTTGGTTAATGCCTTGTATCCATGACTTTCATGATGCTTATCCTAGTATTGATTTAAACCTTGCCGCTAACTTTGCAGAGCCTATCTATCGAAATGAAGAAGTTGATATTGGTATTTGCCATGGGGAGTGTGGCCAGTCGGATATGCAACAAGAGTTGCTGTTTAGAGATTATATTTACCCGGTTGCTAGTCCAGAGTTATTGAAAAAAGTGACCCTAAATACACCTGAAGATTTAAATAAAACCACTTTATTACATGATTCATTACCCCACGCTAAATTTGGTACTTCTTGGTCGCGTTGGTTGTCAGAGTTAAGTATTGAAGGAGTGGATTGCAATAGCGGTTATAGTTTTAATCAAGTGGACCTGATTGTTCAAGCGGCTTTGAATGGGCAAGGAGTGGCATTAGGGCGTCATGCTTTAGTTGCAAAAGAGATTGAAAATGGTCGATTGGTGCCGTTATTTGGTCATTCAGTTGAGGATGGTGGCATTTATGTTATGTACTTGAATAAGTTAGCCGATAGACCACAGGTCTCTGATTTTTTAGATTGGATTAAAGGCCAATCTCAAGTATTTGAACAGCAATATAATGTAAATAAATTGCTGCACCGATCTCGTTAATGTCTTTTGTGCAGGGTATAAACAAAGGCTTCTAACTCTTCAATATTTAAAGGTTTTGAGATGTAGTAGCCCTGAAACAGATCACAGCCATATTTAGATAATATTTTAGCGTGCTCAAGAGTTTCAATCCCTTCTGCTAATACGCGCATATTTAGGTTCTTACCCATGCTAATAATGCTTTTTACCATGGCTTTATCAACATTATTATCAGTGATGTGGTCCACAAAACTTTTATCTATTTTTAGCTCATCAATAGGCGCATCTCTTATCATGCTTAATGAAGAGTAACCGGTGCCAAAATCATCCAATGCAAGGGATATTTGATGCTTTTTCATTTTTTCAAATACAGGCAATAAAACGTCTAAGCTTTCAATAAATAAGCTTTCTGTGATTTCTATGGTTAACGGCAGACTTTTATCGCCAAAATCTTCAATACTTTGCATTAACACTTCAAAGAAGTTGAGTTGTACAAACTGCTTAACAGACACGTTAATGGCTAATGAGAAGCGTGTGGCTAATTTGTTTTGCAAGGCAGTTATCTCGTACATGGATTTATTCATTATATATTGCCCGAGTTTAGGCATTAAGCCTGTTTGCTCGGCAATAGGTATAAATATCTCCGGTGGAATAAAGCCTAGTTCACTGCTTTGCCAACGCACTAACGCTTCCACACCACAGAGCTTATAATGCTTATTTAGTTGTGGTTGGTAAACTAGCGTAATCTCATTATTTTCAATAGCATGGTATAGGGCTTGCTCTATTTTTGCCTGTTTCAATAATTGTTGATGAACCTTTTGTGAGAAGAATAGGTATTGGTTTTTACTGCTTTTAGCCATTGCCATGCTATTTTCCGCATAACTAATTAACGTATCTAAGCTTGTTGAATCATTGGGGTAACGAGTAACCCCCATCGAGCTAGTAATGTAAAAGGAGTTATTATTGATTGAATATGGGATAGCTAGGTTACGTAACAGTAAATCTGCAAAACCACGCACCACGTCCTCATTGTTATTTTCTAATAACAACACAAACTCATCACCACTGTAACGCACTAAGGTACCTGGAATAGTTCTTAAGCTCTCTTGAATTCTTTGACTCACTTCCTGCAATAAGATATCACCATACTTGTGACCAAATGAATCATTGATGTTTTTGAAGTTATCTAAATCAATATATAGCAGGGAAAAGGGCTGTTGGTGCTTCTTAAACTTCGCCACTAATTTACCTAATACCGTACGATTATAACAACCCGTTAAGTCATCATGTTCGGTAATATAGGTGAGTGCACTTAGCTTGCTTTTTTCAATATTTAATATCCATTTAAACAGTAAATAAGTGAGGGAGAGAAAAACCAAGTACAAAATAAAATAATACACAGTTGTGTACAGCAGTGGTTGATAAATATCACTTAGAGGGCGGCTGGTATGCACCCAAAATTTGAATTTATTGTCGTAACTAAGGCTGTGTAACAGTGGAATGCCGCTTGGGTACATGGTGACTTGTGCAACATCATTGCTCTCACGCAACAGGTTAAAACTAAGCCCTTGCTCTTGCAGTGCGGCTTCTGTTTCTGTTATTTGTTTTTCGGTGAGGGGATGAGCAAAGGTTGCATCATATCTTTCTGGTGGCATACCAGTATGTAAGAACTGATAAAAACTATGGTCGAGGGTGAGCATAATATTATTGCCAAAGGCTTGCGTATGGGACCATTTATTTTTTAAGTTTTCTAAAATGATCGCCGACGCAATAAAGCCTCTCACTTCGCCCTTATTATCTAATAAGGTTTTGCGTATCGGGATGATCCATTTTTTGGTGACAGGGGAAAGAATGGCACTACTGATCATCAACTTATCTTTTTCGAGGTCACCATGGAACCCATTATCAAAGTAATCGCTGGCTCGAGTGCTATATAAGTTCTCAGGAAGATTATCACTTTTGGCTAAGAATTTACCTTCAAGATCAAACACCACAAAGCCGATCAATAGTTCTGATTTCTTTAAAATACGTTCTAAGGTGAACTGGTTAAAATGCTCATCTTCATTAAAGTCTTCATTAATTAAGTCGAGCATAGTCTCATAGTGATTAAGTATCCCATGAATATCTGATTTGACGATTTTATTGACGTAAAATTGCTCATCTTGCCTTTTAGACAGCAATTCATCGTATCGTGCATTAATACTGGTAAGCAGTAATACGCTACTAATCGCAATCAGGCAGTAATAGATTAACCAGGCATTTTTATTTAACGATAACATTTTCAATACAAGTTCTCTTGTTTGGTTTAACTTTATCTATAACTGATTGAAGTTAAACGGATAAATTGATTTATATTGTTTTTGTAACCATTTTATCAACTACTAAACTCATTGTACTGATTAAAAAATTTACTGTTGTGTTGTAAGTTTCATTATTAGAAACATTGCTTATATAACGTTTCAATTTGAATGTAGTTGTTTTTTGCCGTGCAAAATTGAGATGACGTGTTTAATAGAGTGACTATTAGACTAATGTAAATAGTTTGTTTTGTAAGTTAAAATTATTAGCCTAATTCACATTAATAACAATAAAAAATCAATATGATTTTGAGATATTCATTAAATAGCTAAAAAAGCACAATATATAATGATGCAAATCAAACCATTACCCCAGTTTAAAAAGGTAAATTACACTGCAATGTTATTTGTGATCGATGTAACAAACAGTTTCGTTTATAATGCGCTCGGTATTAAAGGAAAGCTCGACGATATTACACTGTAAAAGAGTGCAAATACTGAGCCTATAAACATGTAGACAGAAATAAGAATTCTATAGTTTTTAAAAATGAGAGGACACATCATGTCAGTAAAAAAAATGGTTGATCTAGATTTAGCCGGTAAAAGAGTATTTATCCGTCAAGATCTTAATGTGCCAATTAAGGATGGCAAAGTTACATCTGATGCGCGTATTCGTGCTTCTATCCCAACAATTAAATTAGCCCTAGAAAAAGGTGCTAAGTTGATGATTACGTCGCACTTAGGTCGTCCTACTGAAGGCGCTTCTGCAGAAGAAAATGCAGCGTTCTCTCTACAACCTGTTGTTGATTACTTAAATGAAGCGCTAGATGTACCTGTTCGCCTAGCAACTGACTACCTAAACGGTTTAGAAGTAAATGAAGGTGAAGTAGTTGTACTTGAAAACGTTCGCTTTAACAAAGGCGAAAAGAAAAACGACGAAACATTATCTAAGCAGTTAGCTGCGTTATGTGATGTTTACGTAATGGATGCATTTGGTACGGCTCACCGTGCACAATCTTCTACTAATGGTGCTGGTCTATTTGCTCCTGTAGCATGTGCTGGTCCACTACTAGCTGCTGAATTAGAAGCACTAGGTAAAGCGATGGATAACCCAGCTCGCCCACTAGTTGCTATTGTTGGTGGTTCTAAAGTATCTACTAAACTAACAGTATTAGAGTCTCTATCTAAAATTGCTGACCAACTAGTTGTTGGCGGTGGTATTGCTAATACATTCATCGCAGCACAAGGCCACAATGTTGGTAAATCATTATACGAAGCAGACTTAGTTGATACCGCTAAAAAGCTAATGGTTGACTGTGCAATCCCAGTAGCAACTGACGTTGCTTGTGCAAAAGCATTCGATGAAAATGCTGAAGCTGAAATCAAAAACGTTGCTGACGTGCAAGATGACGACATGATCTTCGATCTAGGTCCTGAATCAACAGCTGCATTAGCGACTATTCTAAAAGAAGCAAAAACAATTCTTTGGAATGGCCCTGTTGGCGTATTTGAGTTTAAAAACTTTGAAGCAGGTACTGCAGGTATCTCAAAAGCAATTGCTGAATCAGCTGCATTCTCTGTTGCTGGCGGCGGCGATACACTTGCTGCGATTGATAAATTTAATATCACAGCAGACGTATCTTACATCTCAACGGGTGGCGGTGCCTTCCTTGAGTTTGTTGAAGGTAAAGAGTTGCCAGCCGTAGCAATGTTAGAGTTACGTGCCAACGATTAATCAAATGTTTATAGTGAGATCTTGATCTCGCTTTTTAATGCGTATTCTTTGTGCCATAATTGCCACATTAATACGCATAATTAAACTTATTCAAATTACAAACAATAGATAGGATATATCTCATGACTAAGATTTTAGACGTTGTACAACCTGGTGTTATCACTGGTGATGATGTTCAAAAAGTTTTTGCAGTAGCAAAAGAGCATAAATTTGCACTACCAGCGGTAAACGTTGTTGGTTCTGATTCAATCAACGCTGTACTTGAAGCTGCTGCTAAAGTTAAAGCGCCAGTTGTAATCCAATTCTCTAACGGCGGTGCTGTATTTAACGCTGGTAAAGGTCTTAAACTTGAAGGTCAAGAAGCTGCAATCTTAGGTGCTGTTTCTGGTGCTAAGCACGTTCACGCAATGGCTGCTGCTTACGGTGTTCCAGTTATTCTACATACTGACCACGCTGCTAAAAAATTACTACCATGGATCGACGGACTACTAGACGCTTCTGAAGCTCACTTCGCAGAAACTGGTAAGCCACTATTCTCTTCACACATGATCGATCTTTCTGAAGAGCCTCTAGAAGAAAACATTGAAATCTGTGCTAAATACCTAGCTCGCATGGAAAAAATGGGTATGACGCTAGAAATCGAACTAGGTTGTACTGGTGGTGAAGAAGACGGTGTTGATAACTCTGATATGGATGAGTCTTTACTTTACACTCAACCATCTGAAGTTGATTACGCATACGTTGAACTATCAAAAATCAGCCCACGTTTCACTATCGCTGCTTCTTTCGGTAACGTACACGGTGTATACAAGCCAGGTAACGTTAAACTAACGCCAACAATCCTACGTGATTCACAAGCATACGTTTCTGAAAAGCACGGTATTGCTGCTGACGCACTAAACTTCGTATTCCACGGTGGTTCTGGTTCTTCTGAAGCAGAGATCCAAGAGTCTATCGGTTACGGTGTTATCAAAATGAACATCGATACAGATACACAGTGGGCATGTTGGGATGGCGTTCGTGTTTACGAAGCTGCTAACCGCGATTACTTACAAGGCCAAATTGGTAACCCAACTGGTCCTGACGCACCTAACAAAAAATACTACGACCCACGTGTATGGTTACGTGCAGGCCAAGCATCAATGGTTACTCGTCTAGAGAAAGCATTTGCTGACCTTAACGCTGTAGACGTACTATAATTTTACTGACCCTTCAGTAAGATAAAGAGCCAGCTTAATTGCTGGCTTTTTTATGCCTATTAGAAAGCTAAGTTTTTGACGCTTCATAGATAGGAGCGATGGTTGCTGCTAGTGCGGCATTGAAGTCTGCATCAGGTTGCCCATCATATAAATTATCCGTTAATACACGTGAGAAGCTTGCAATAACACCCTTGTTCTCAGTTAAACGGCGATTTGCTTCTGCGATATGGTATCCGCCGGATAATGCGACTACTTTGACTACATTAGGATGGTTGATACAAGGCGCATAAAAGTTTGCAGACTCAGGTAGTGAGATTTTTAGCATGACTAATTCATTAGCATCAAGTAAATCTAGCTGCGTTAATAATTGTTCTCTTAATAAGGCTTCAGCAGCAGCCTTTTCTGGGCTATTAATATCTACTTCTGGCTCGATAATTGGCACTAAACCCGCCGCACAAATTTGTTTAGCGACTTCAAACTGTTGCTCTACTAACGCTTGTATACCCTCTGCATTCGATAATTTAACAACTGAGCGCATCTTGGTACCAAATACATCTTTTGCTTTAGCTTTTTTTAATAGCTCATCTAAACCTGGAATTGGCTTCATTAATTGCACACCATTTTCTTCAGCTTCAAGCCCTTTGTCGACTTTAAGGAATGGCACTATATTTTTTTCTTCCCATAAATATAACGATGAAGGTTTTCCTTTAATGTCACGGTTTAAGGTATTTTCAAATAGGATAGACCCTAGTACGAGATCATCTGTAAAAGAAGGGCTGGTGATAATACGAGAGCGCATGGCATGGACTAAATCAAACATCTCTTGGTCATTACTATAGGCATCTTCATTTATGCCATAACTCTTAAGCGCTGTGGGTGTGCTGCCTCCACTTTGATCCAATGCTGCGATAAAACCTAACTCTTCTTTAAATCTATTAAGCTGTTTTTCAAATGTTCGCATGATGACTCCCAACAAGTTAAATAGTACATATTAATATACATCTCATATTTTTAAATGAAAGTAGTTATCATTGACTTTAATTACTGTTCAGTCATTGACAATTATAAAATAATTTAAAATCAGCAAGTTAAATTGACGTGGTAACAGTGATAAATTAAAAATTTTTCTTCGCTCTTTTTGTAAAAAAAAGATGAACTTTTGTGTGCTAAGCAGGTCGATCAATTATTGCTATATTCCTTTGTTATTAATTCGAGAATCCCATGAAAAAACCAAACCTTGCGTTGTTGATCTGCCTACTAACTCCTTTCTCTTGGGCTAACGCTAACAGTTTACCTGCTCAACCCCATATCTCAGTATCAGGTCAAGCCAAGTTAGAAGTGAAACCTGATACCGTAAGCATTAAATTTCAGTCTGTTGCGGTTGAAAATGATAGTGATAACGCTAAGCAAGTTGTTGATAAGCAGGTTGAGAATATATTAATTGCTTTAAAAGAAGGTGGTTTTTCTCAATCATTATTGAAGCGTGCTGATATTCAAATCCGCCCTGAATTTGAATATATCGAAAAACAACGAACACAAATTGGTGTGAAGGCGATACGTAACCTTAGTTATCAGTTAGATGATGTGACCAAGGTGAATGAGTTTTTGCAGGTGTTAGTGAAAAGCGATATTTCTAATATTGGGCAAATTAACTATGCGTTAAAAGAACCCAAACAATGGCAACAGAAAGTGCGTAATTTAGCGGTGCAAGACTCTATCAACAAAGCTAAAGGTTTAGCAGACAACTACCAAGCAACACTAGGTGATATCTTCTCTATCAACTACCAAGCGAGTAATGCCCGTCCTGTTTTAATGCGAACAATGAAGAGTGATCAAATACCTCCAAGCTACCAAAACAATCAAATTACTATTACTGATAGTGTTGATGCTGTTTTTTTATTAGAGCCTTAGGCACTGATGATAGTTAATTGTTGGTTGTTGGCCTTGAATTGAATTTTTTTAAGACTGATTGGTAAAAACAGCGCCTCTAAATGTTTTATAAAAGGGGCGCACTGTGAGTCTGTTAAACTGGTTTCAATGCTTAAATAAGTGCTCAGCTTTTCTGGCGTTAAATGAATGGTCAGATAATCTTTTTGGTTAATCGCATTCAGTGAATAGCCTTTAGGTTTAAAACTGAAGTGGTCGATCGTCAAGCTATCAAAGAAATCAGTAAACCTTAGCGTCTTTAAAATAGAGGCTTTATCTATATGCTTACTTTGTAAACTCTCTGCAAACTCACCACGTAAGCCATGTAGCATATAAATCCCCTGTGTAGGGATAGTGTGTGTAGAGATATCACCAAAGACAAACAGATCCCCTTGATAATCCTCCCTACAATGCTGCAGGTGCCCATTAAACTGTTTTTCTAATAACATCCTATCTTGTTGGAAGTTTGTGGCTTGTAATTGCGGTTTGAGGGCTTGATGGCGTTGAAAGATCAATGTCGATATCTTTTGCTTAGTTAATTGCTGTTGGATAAACAAAGCTGCTTTAACTAATTGTGTATTACCACAGGTGATCAGCAGTAATTTATCTTCCCAGATAAATAAGCTAGATTCAGATAACAGGTAGGCACTAATGTGGTGGTTGTTAATATTAGAGATGATTTCAGCACCAGCATAAGAGACTAAATTATGCCAAAAGCTTTGCTCGAGCGTTAAAAGGTTGAGATCTTTAGTGCAAATGAATAATCGTTTTTCAGTACCTTCGTAAAACACTCAATAAACCTTATAACCAACAATAAATGACGAGCTTACCTGCTAGTTTACCGTAATACTAAAGCTTTATGTTTATATTTATAAAAGAGTGGTTAATAAGGTGACGGAAGTTTTAGTTCATAAAAGCAAACGATTTAAACAAAGAGCTAACCAAGGACATTTCCGTGCAGATACAAAAAAGCCACAACTAAATGAATAGTTGTGGTTTGAGTGATGGTGCTTCGTCTCGCTGATTTTTAAACAAAGAGTTAAACCAAGGACATTTCCGTGCAGATACAAAAAAGCCACAACTAAATGAATAGTTGTGGCTTGAGGAATCGTTACAAAATAACTTGCGCTAAAGTGTTTCCAAAAAGCCTTAAATGATTGGCTATTTTGAAAACAAAAGCGCAAATAATGTTGAAGCCGATCCTTTAATGATGGTGCTTCGTCTCGCTGATTTTTAAACAAAGAGCTAACCAAGGACATTTCCGTGCAGATACAACAAAGCCACAACTAAATGAATAGTTGTGGTTTGAGTAATGGTGCTTCGTCTCGCTGATTTTTAAACAAAGAGCTAACCAAGGACATTTCCGTGCAGATACAAAAAAGCCACAACTAAATGAATAGTTGTGGTTTGAGTGATGGTGCTTCGTCTCGCTGATTTTTAAACAAAGAGCTAACCAAGGACATTTCCGTGCAGATACAAAAAGCCACAACTAAATGAATAGTTGCGGCTTTAATTATGGTGCTTCGTCTCGCTGATTTTTAAACAAAGAGCTAACCAAGGACATTTCCGTGCAGATACAAAAAAGCCACAACTAAATGAATAGTTGTGGCTTGAATGATGGTGCTTCGTCTCGGAATTGAACCAAGGACACGAGGATTTTCAATCCTCTGCTCTACCGACTGAGCTAACGAAGCAAAACTTTTTATTTATTAACTAAGTTAATAAATGTTCATCTTACGATGAGTATAAATGGTGCCGACTACCGGAGTCGAACTGGTGACCTACTGATTACAAGTCAGTTGCTCTACCTACTGAGCTAAGTCGGCACATAAAACGTTCTGAGCTTTCGCTCTGTTTACTGATTGAAATTAATCTTTTCAGTAAAACTGAATAATGGTGCTTCGTCTCGGAATTGAACCAAGGACACGAGGATTTTCAATCCTCTGCTCTACCGACTGAGCTAACGAAGCATCTTGTTCTTAACAATTTTAAACTCTGTCTGAAACTAATCGACCGAGCTAACTAATCAGGAACGAGGCGTATTAAATAGACTTTAGTGTGTATCGTCAACCTATTTTTACAGTTTTATTAACATTTCAACGTGTTTGCTCGTGCTTTGAACGTTAAGTGCTCTAATTGTGAACACTCAACATTGTTAGATTAATCTTTAGGTGTAAAACCTTCGATCTCAACATCTTTTTCTTCAAACAAGAAACCAAGCATTGCTTCTTGGATCAATGCACGATCTTCTGCTTGCATCAGGTTTAATTTTTTCTCATTAATTAACATGGTTTGTTTATGTTGCCATATTGCCCATGCTTCCTGACTGATATTGTCGTAAATGCGTTTACCAACTTCACCTGGAATTAATTGATACGCTAAACCAGGCGCTTCTTTTTTCAAATAGGTACAAAATACAGTACGAGACATTGTTTATTCCTTAGTGCGTTGTTTTATTAACGGTATTTAATATTTTTTTAGTTGCTGCCGCTAATCCCACTTTTTGCGGGTGTTGTAAGTTATACCAAAGCTGACCAGTTTGTTCCATGACTTGTTGGCTATCTTGTTTGTTGAACTCCACCAATATTGGTGAAATATCAAAATGATAATGGCTAAAGGTATGACGAAAAGTCGCCAATTCAGTGGCTTTATAATCTGTGATACCAATGTCAGCTAAACTGGCTAATGCTGATTCATTATCGGTGAATTCAGGGAAACACCATAATCCACCCCAAATACCGGTTGGTGGGCGTTGTATTAACTGAATCGCTTGTTGTTTGTCTTTTAATACCAGCATTACAGCGGTTTTTACCGGGATTTTCTTTTTTGCTTTGGGGGTTGGATAATCTGTCATGCAGTTATCAGCTAAGGCTAAGCAATCATCGGATACAGGGCACTCTCCACATTTAGGTTTACTACGAGTGCAAATCATTGCCCCCATATCCATCATGGCTTGGTTAAACACATTAGTGTTTTTCTTGGGAGTCACTTTATCAGCTAATGCCCAAAGTTGATTCTCTACTTTCTTTTCGCCAGTCCAGCCTTCGATTTTTTGATGGCGTGTTAACACACGTTTGACATTACCATCAAGAATAGGGAAGTGTTTGTTTAAGGTCAGTGATAATACAGCGCCTGCTGTCGAGCGACCAATGCCAGGTAATGCGAGTACATCATCAAACTGTTCAGGAAACTCTCCATTGAACTGGTCTCTGATAATTTGTGCTGCCTTGTGCAAGTTACGAGCACGGGCGTAATAACCCAATCCTGTCCAATGATGTAATACTTCATCAATAGGTGCATTCGCCAAATAGGAAATAGAAGGAAATGAGCGCATAAATATAGTAAAATAGGGGATCACAGTCGCCACTTGCGTCTGTTGTAACATAACTTCACTGACCCAAGTCTTATATAAACTCTTATCTATTTGCCAAGGTAAGGTTTTACGACCATGTTGTTGGTGCCAATCATTGATTCTTTGGCTAAAATGCAACTCACTCACTAGAAACTCTTCGATAATAAAAAAGAGCGCTAGTCTAGCAGAGTTGCACAATTAATATAACATTGCATAATGCACGGCTAATTAGCCCAGGATTAACTTTGAAAGGTAAGAAAATGACAGAGCATGACCAGTCTGCGACAGATAATGGAACAGAAGAAAACAACATTGAAAACACGAAAGAGAAATATATTCGTAAAATTCGTTCTTTTGTTAAACGTGAAGGACGCATGACTAAACGTCAGCAAACTGCTATTGATGATTTATGGCCAACCATGGGTGTAGATTACCAAGAGCAGCAGATCGACTTTACAGAGTTATTCGGTAATGCTAATCCAGTTGTGTTAGAAATTGGTTTTGGTATGGGTAAGTCATTGATAGAGATGGCTAAAAATACACCGGAGAAAAACTTCTTAGGCATTGAAGTACATGGCCCTGGTGTTGGTGCTTGTTTAGCTGATGCTGGTGAAGCAGGCGTGACTAACCTACGTGTAATGAATCACGATGCAGTTGAAGTGCTAGAGTTTATGATCCCTGATCAAAGCCTATCAACTTTCCAATTATACTTTCCAGATCCTTGGCATAAAGCACGTCATCACAAACGCCGTATCGTGCAACCAGCATTTATTGAAAACATGCGTCCTAAACTAGCGATTGGTGGTGTTATCCACATGGCAACAGATTGGGAAAACTACGCTGAGCATATGTTAGAAGTATTACAAGCGGCGACTGATTTTAAAAACATCAGCAGCGAAGGTGACTATGCACCACGTCCAGATTGGCGCCCACTAACTAAGTTTGAATCTCGTGGTCACCGTTTAGGTCATGGCGTATGGGATTTATTGTTTGAACGTATTAGCTAAATTATACCTTAAAGTGATTTAAGGCTTAGCGATTAAGTTGACAAAAAAAGCGAGTGTTGTTCATTATCAATACTCGCTTTTTTTATGTTTTTTTTAGGTGATGGGTAGATTCTATGAATAACAATATTGAAAACCCGTTAATTTGGCCTTTGTTAAGCCTGATTGAAGCAGCTGAAGAGAGCTGTCAAATTCATCATCTTGCTACTGAATTGCAAAAAGAGGGTTTATTAGCGGATTTAGATAAGGCTCCTAATAAAGCCTTGTTCAAAAGAAACTTCTTGTTGATGAATGCCTTGTATCAATTACAAGCGATACTACTGCCTGCACAATGGTTACAAGTAGAAGCCATGAACATTCAACTATTTGAACAGCCTCCAGTCAATATTGAACAGGCAATGGAGCAAACATCCGCCTTACGCAGTTATTATTTAGATTGGCAATATTTTGAAACAGGCTCCGATGACATAGAGGCAATGTTGAGTGATTTTTGGAACCGTTATCATCAAATCATTAGCTCAACAGGCACTGCCATTGATAAAGCTAATGCCTTACAAGTCTTTGAACTAGATGAACAAGCTTCATCACAGCAGATACGCCAACAATGGCGACGATTAGCCTTGCAATTTCACCCAGATAGGCCAACAGGGGACAAAGATAAATTTCGACAAGCTTGCGAAGCATGGCAAGTGTTAAAATGCTAGTTAACGATTATATCTTTCGAGATAGATGGTAGAGCGTTGGACACTATATTATGGAGATAATACTTTCAATATTGTTTCAACTTACCTGCTTTCTTCGTTATAAAGGAAAATGAATTCACTTCTACCTAAAAAATATTTATAAATACTTTCTAAATATGTATTTTTCAAGTAATTGATTTTTAATTACTTTAATGCATTGTAGTGGCTATCTTATCTGTTTTTTCTTAAAGGCTCGCTGGGTAATTATTAAAATATAGCTATAATTGAGTATTCCTGTTTAATAATTAAGCTTGTTAAGCTGTTTTTTAACCGTAAATACTTTTTCTTGTTAACAATCCTATTTTGCAAATAACGTATTTTATGAAATCAATACTGCAGTTAATAAATTGAATAGAGCACGACTAAGCGTGTCATTTTTATAATGATATATAACATTTTATAGATTAAATTTATCTTTAAATACTACATGGATAGAGCAAACACAACTATGACGTTAACCACTAAAATTTCAGCATGGGTAATGGGTATGACTAACTTAACCCTAGGCTTATCAACACCTGCATTTGCCGCTGATGAATATGAGAGTTATTCATTACGATTTTCCACAGAAGTAGAGGGCACGGTTGATAGTGACACGCTTTCATTAACACCAACTACCTATATTGTTGGTGGTGATGACGCTGAACGAGAATATCCTTGGATGGTCGCTTTATATAGTTCAGGTAACTTTATTTGTGGTGGCGTGTTAATTAGTTCGAACTGGATAGCCACTGCTGCTCATTGTGTTTATGACACTGACGATAGCGATGGTAATGCCACTGCGACTGATGCGTCTACGTTTAGTGTTGTGATTGGTGAGTCAACCCATTATTCGACAACCACTCTAGCAGAGCAAGCAGATGTTTCCGTTTATGAGTTAAGTGATGTAACCATTCAACCTAACTATGAAACAGAGACATACGATTATGATATTGCGTTATTGAAATTAGAATCTGCTTATTACCAACCTGGCCCTGCGTTACCTTTAGTCAGCCAATTTAATGCTATTGAAGAAGGCGAGATACTGACTGTTATAGGTTATGGGAAAATGTCAGGTGCAGAAGATGCTACTGCAGAAGAGACTATACCCACCACACTTCAAGAAGGTGATTTGCCGTTTATCCCTACTAATCAATGTTATTGGAATAATTTTGATTCAGTAACAGATAATATGTTCTGTGCTGGTTATTCTGCTAATGATGATTTGGATGTTGATAGTTGTTCTGGTGACAGTGGTGGTCCAGTGTTTGCCGATCTAGATGGACAATTAACCCTGGTTGGTTTAGTAAGTTGGGGATCATCGACCTGTGCCGATGCTCCTGGTGTTTATACTAATGTAAGTAATTTACGTACTTGGGTACTAGAAAATATTGATGGAATTCAGGTCGTTGAAGAAGGTACTGCGGTTTATGATGCTGACAGCGAAACCTTCACTTCTGGATTATTAAGTGTTTATCAATATGGGGATGATTTAGAAACTTACTCGGATATTGGAGAATTATCGTTTGATGACGAAAGTTACAGCGATACCATTAACGTAAGCGATGCATGTAGTGATAGCTTTTTGTATTCAACTGAGGAATACATTGCTAGTTGCCAAATTGAGTTCGACCTTAATGATGCTATTAGTGATGGTAGTGTATTCACTGCAACATTATTAGTGAATGATGATAGCGATGCCGATGATTCGACAGAGGCATCAGACGATTCGACGACGTCAGATGAAGATACAACCATTGCTGTCGTCACTATCAGCGATGATGACACGAGCACAGCCGATGATACTACAGATACAAGCGATGATGCTAGCGATACAACTGAAGATGTAACGGATACGACTGATGATGAAGCTGATCGAAGTGACGATACTTCTGACACAAGTGATGACAGCAGCAATACGTCTGATGATGAGACAGATACAACGACTTCAAGTAGCTCAAGTGGTGGTAGCCTCGGTTTCATCAGCTTATTTATTTTAGGCTGCATTGCGGTAAGACGTAGACAAACTGTGTAAAGCTATCTGCCAATAATGCCTCTAAAAAGCCATCGTTTTAAAGATGGCTTTTTTGTTTGTAGAAAGCAGCTTTGTCTAGGAAAAGTGAATTCAGATTTAATAGATCGGCTCAGTCCAATCAACAATTCCACGAATAAGCGTCTTTAATTTCAACTAAGCATCGCTTCTCTTAACTTAAAATTGAGGGGAAAGACTAGATGATAACTACCTCATATCTCTTTATGTATAGCTATTTCGTTGAAGTTAAATGGTCATTATTTAGTCATATTATTGCAATGTATTATCATTAGCATCCCTGTAATTAAAATAATCAGGGAAAGTCTTAATATGGAAAACGTCGAAACAGTACTACCTAACCGAAGTGAATCAGAAAACTCGAACAACTACATACAATGGATAACCGTTGCTCTCCTTATTTATCTGTTAATTTGTGCCGTGGGTATTATCGGTAGTGGCTTTAAAATGTCTGTGGGTGGGCATGCAACAGAGCTATTTGCTTTTGCAAGCAACCCATTTGCAGGCTTAGTGGTTGGAATTGTAGCGACAGCGTTAATTCAATCATCTTCTACCGTCACGTCTATTATTGTTGGTTTAGTCGCGGGTGGTTTACCTGTCGAACTTGCTGTGCCTATGGTGATGGGAGCAAATGTTGGTACTTCAATTACTAATACGATTGTGTCACTTGGCCATGTACGCGCAAAGGAAGAGTTCAAACGTGCTTTTTCTGCTGCGACAGTACATGACTTCTTTAATCTGTTATCTGTACTTATTTTCTTACCATTAGAAATTGCCTTTGGTTTTTTAGAAAGAATGGGGGGCTGGTTAGCTAGTTTATTTTATGGAGCTGGAGATACATCTATTAAAGGCTTTAACTTTGTTAAAGCAGCCACTGCTCCGGTTGTGGATTCATTTAAAAGTGTAGGTAATTCGTTAGGCGAACAAGTTGGTGGGGTGTCATTAATCATTGTTGGTATACTATTAATTTTTGTGGCGATTACGTTAGTTGGTAAGTTACTGAAAAAGCTAATGGTAGGTAAAGCAAAAGGTATTATGCATACGGCTATCGGACGCGGCCCGGTTTCAGGTATTACCTCTGGTACATTAGTAACAATTTTAGTGCAATCCTCTTCAACAACTACTTCATTAATGATTCCTTTGGCTGGCTCAGGCGCATTTAAATTAAAAGATATTTATCCATTCACACTGGGGGCAAATATCGGCACTTGTATTACAGCTGTATTAGCCGCCACTGCTGTTACTGGTAATGCAGAAGCCGCATTGCAAATTGCATTTATTCACTTGGTATATAACATTTTAGGTGTATTGGTGATTTACGGCATTCCTGCATTACGTAATTTACCTGTTAAAGCAGCTGAAGCATTAGGCGCTACAGCAGCAGAAAACAAGTTTGCTGCACTGGGTTATATCCTAGGAGTGTTCTTTGTTATTCCTGCTCTGTGTTTAACAGTAAGCAGTATTATTTAATCCATTTTATACCAATTGTATTA
>NZ_QOCB01000020.1 GCF_003318165.1 Psychromonas sp. B3M02 | reverse complement strand
TAATAATACCAATCATAGTAAGTAACTGATCTATTTTACTTGTTAAAACAACTTATTTTTTCGTTGTAAGTTTCGTATAGGGAACAACCATTTACATCAACTTACGCCTCAAACTAAGCCATTTTTCCGGCGCAAAATTTAGATCAGTTATTTAATACAATTGGTATAAGGTGTTGGCAATTTTAATATAAATAGATCATTGACAAAAAACTGCTCAGCGCTGCTCGCTTCCCACCATCCTTGCCATGGCTCCCCTAGGTCCTTTTTATCAATCAGATCATTAGTATTTAATGGATCAGAAAAACTAGCCATAGACACTTGGTTACCACAAATAGTCCGCTTTTTGATCATCTGTGTGGTGAGTTTAGCGGGGGAGTCTAAACCCATTGCACCAACTAATTCAAAGAAGCTAGTGAGTGTATTATTATGAAAGTGTTTAACACGTTCACTTTTTATTTGTACATCTAGTGCTTTAGAGCGTGCTGGATCCTGTGTTGCAATGCCCGTTGGGCATAGGTTGGTATTGCAACTCCTGGACTGAACACATCCGATTGCCATCATCATGGTTCTTGCTGCATTGACTAAGTCTGCACCTGCTGCGATTTTAGCAAGCAGATCAAAGCTAGAAGCTGTTTTACCAGAAGCAATTATTTTAACTTTATGGCGTAGCCCAACGCCGTTTAAGGCATTATTAACGATGCTTATACCCTCCATGCACATAAGCCCTAGCCGATTCGAGAATTCAACGGGTGCTGCTCCCGTTCCTCCTTCAGCGCCATCTACTGTAATAAAGTCAGGTGTGATACCAGTTGCCAGCATGGCTTTACAAATACTTAAAAACTCAGCTGGGTTACCTACACATAACTTGAAACCGACAGGTTTTCCACCACTTAATGTTCTTAATCGTTCAATAAAATAGAGTAATTTTTTGGGAGTAGTACATTCAGAGTTCACCGCTGGAGAAATACAATCTTCACCTTGTTCTATTTGTCTAATGTTAGCAATTTCATCGGTGATCTTTTCCTTAGGCAATACGCCGCCATGACTTGGTTTCGCACCTTGAGATAATTTCACTTCAATCATTTTTACATTTGGTAAACTGGCTGTTTTTTGAAAGCTATTGGCATCAAAATTTCCTTGCTGGTCGCGACAACCAAATAGCCCTGTTCCAATTTGCCATACGAGGTCACCACCATGCTTAAAGTGGTAGGGGCTTGCACCACCTTCACCCGTATTATGGTAGCAGTTAGCTTTTTTGGCCCCTAAATTGAGCGCTTCAATGGCATTGCCACTTAAAGCGCCAAAACTCATTGCTGAAATATTTAAATATGATGCCGTATAAGGTTGTGCACAGTTATGTTGGCCAATTAACACACCTTGCGTTTCTTGTGTAAGGTGCACCGGGGCTAAAGAATGCCATAAACTTAAATAGTTATTTTCGAGTAGTTCTCGTTGTGTACCAAAAGGCATGGTGTCACGTTGGTTTTTTGAACGTTGATAAACAAGCGAACGCTGCTCGCGGTTAAAGGGGGTTTCTTCGGTATTGTTAGCAATGAAGTATTGTTGTATTTCAACGCGGTAAGACTCAAGGAAATAACGCAAATAAGCAACAACAGGATAAAGTCGGTTTAAAGTATGTGGGCTATAAAAATAATCATATAAACCAACAAAAGTGTAAGTCAGTGAGAAGAATAGCAGTATAAAGGTGATGATATGGGGAGAGTAAATAGATAAACTCAGTAGGAAAAGATTTCCAGCTGTTGCAATAAACCAAAGTGTTTTTTGCATTATTGTCATAGAAACCCCTGTAATGAATTAACTGATCACTAACCATACCGCCACTAACATCATCATCGACCCAGCAATACGATTAAGTAGTTTAACACTGCTCTGTTGCTGTAATAGGTGACGTAAGGTCTTGCCGCCTGTTGCATATAACAACATACAGATTAACTCAAAGCATAAGATAACTGCAATTAACTGAGTGGCTTGAGGTAACAAATTAATATCTGGGTTAATAAAAGGGGGCAATAATGAAATCATAAATGCCCAGCCTTTGGGGTTAGCGATAGCAGTAATAAACCCTTGTGTAATTAAAGCTGAACGTTTGACTGAGGCATTATCAACTGGAGTAGAAGGGATTGCCATTTTCCCTCTTGAACGCCACATTTGAATACCAAGGTAGAGTAAGTAAGCGCCGCCTGCGTATTTAAGTAATAAGAAAAGTTGTGGGCGAGCAAGTAATAAGGTTGCGACACCTATTAATGCAGATAATGCGACTAATCCAACGCCGACCAATTCTCCTAACATCATCCATAAGCTGCGGCGAATACCAATAGTCATACCTAAGGTCATTGCTAATGTCATGCACATACCTGGAGTAATCGAAACAGCAAAAAAAGTGGGAATAAATAACAGTAGGAGATTGTGATCCATAGAAGTTCTCGTGTCGTTTAGTGAGGAGTAATGAAGTTTCATTATAGTGACAAAATGATGATTAAATATAGTATTTATTTAGTTTTATCATTCATTTATATGTAGTGCAGTGAAGTAGGTAAAAGGAGTAGCTTTAAATTTTTAGCAAAGTAGAGAGGCGCATCATAAGTTATGTTTATTTATATATTAAAAATACTTAACTTATTTAAACTACTTTTGATTTTAGTCTTAATTGAATTTGGGATTTGTATTTACACTGCCGAATACGAGCAGTGTTGTTAGTTTTTATTGGAGTAAGTTTTATGTATGAGTTAATTTCAACAAATTGGGTTGAATGGTTTGGGTATGCAGCATCATTAGTGGTATTGATTTCGTTAACCATGAGTTCGATTATTAAGTTACGTCTGATTAACTTTATAGGTTGTTTATTATTTGCGGCCTTTGCCTATTTTATTAATTCATGGCCGACAGTGGCAATGAACTTAGGTATCGCTGTTATTAATATCTATTTTTTATACAAGATTTACTCGACCAAAGAAGAGTTCAAGATAGTTGCCACATCTATAGATTCTGAGTACCTGCGTCATTTCTTAACTAATAATCAAGAGGAGATAACAAAGCAGGCAAGCTTTGCGGAGTTGTATCGAGCTAACCGTGTTTTTTACATGCTGCGTGATGATAATATCGCTGGATTATTAATTGGTTACTTAGATGAAGCGGGACACTTTGAAATCTATCTAGATTATGTGGTTCCCAAATACCGTGACTATAAATTAGGGACTTATTACTTTAAAACACATAAAGAGTTCTTAAAAAATAGAGGAATACAGGTCTTAAAAGCAGCGGCAAGTCATTATATGCACCGTGATTATTTAATTAAGATGGGCTTTGTTGCTAAAGCAAACGATCAGTTACATTTTGAAAAACAAATCTAAGCGAGTACATCTAAGCAAATAAGCATTTACCGCTAAGTTAGTATCACCTGTTTCATTTCTTTAATAACAGGTGATACAGCAAACTCATTATTCCTGTAGTTCCTTCAATCGTAAGTCATCCTGTTTATACTCTTCTATTTTGGCGCTATAGCGTGCTTGGTCTAATTTTTTATCAGTATAGGCGAGCGCAGAGCCCATCTGTTCAGAGGCTTCTTTAAAGCGCCCTAATAGAGCAAGGTATTCTGCTTTGGTGGCAAATTCCTTGGCTTTTTGTTTTGTTTCTTTATAAAGATCAATGGCAATAAGATGTGCTAAAATATGTTCAGGGTTGTTGCGGATAAAGTAAGAAAGCTTTTTATCAGCAAGCTCATATTGCTTATCTTCCTGTAATGCAATAACCAGGTTTAACGTGCTAACGGCATTGCTAGTAAACTTATTTTCGTAATTAGTAAGGCGCTTAATTGCTTGCTGATCTTGATTAGTGGACAGTGAAATATCAGTTGCTAAATCAAGATAGAAAAGATTATCTGGATCGTCGCTTAACAATTGGTTATTTAATTTTTCGGCTAGGTCCATCTGTTTATTCTTAAAATAAGCTAAGGCTAAGCCATATTGCGCCGCAGCTTTAAGTTGATAACTTTGATTAGTAAGTTGACTGCGGTAACGACTGATTAGCGCCGCTGTATTATCTTGATCAAATCGCACGATAATACGTGCTTTACTCAATTGATAGTCGAGGCTTTTCTTCATGTGTTTATTGATAAACTGACTGGCTCTTAACCTTGCCTCTGCCAATCTAGTTTCAGGGAGCGGGTGGGTTAATAACATTTGTGGCTGTGAAGAAGCATATTTATATTTTTCTGCTAGCTTTCCAAAAAAGTCAGCCATGCCATAGGGATTATAACCAGCCTTAGCTAAGGTTTGTATACCGATTCGGTCAGCCTCATATTCATTGGCTCGGGTATAGTTGATTTGATTTTGAATATTGATGGCAAAGGTTGATGTTAACGCAGCAAACCCCGCCGCTGGTGCGATAATAGCCAATAAAACCGAACCTGCTAATGCAGCCATGGAAGCAGGGTTACTCAGTGCTTGCTTTTCTAACATACGTGCAAGGTGGCGCTGGGTAATATGCGCGACTTCGTGAGCAATAACACTGGCTAACTCACTCTCGGTTTCAGCGTAAAGAAATAAACCGGTATTGATTTTTATATTACCGCCTAAAAATGCCGCAGCATTGATTTCGCTGTCCTCTACTAAAAAGAATTCAAAGGGTAATTTTACTGAATCAGCATGGCTAACAATGTTTTCTCCGAGGCTAGTAATGTAATGATTTAATACTGGATCGCGTACAATAGGTAACGACTGTTGGGCCATCATTTTAAATGCCCAGCCATATTGTTTCTCTTTTTGAATGGTTAATACACCCGCACCTACGGTACCAATTTCAGGCAAATCATTATTAGCAAAGCTGGTACTGGTTAAGGTTGATAACAGTAAATAAACTGTTAATTTTTTTAATCTGTAAAGCATATGCGCTCCGGTTTAATTAAGTCACGGCTGAGTACTGATCGGCTTGGAAAAGGTTGCTTATTTACTTGCTTCAAATGCTACCATTAAACTTTGTTAATAAAACAGTCATTTACATTAACTCGCCTTTTAGTTTGTATAGTTAACTATCGCTGACTAACCGTTCATAATAGAAACAATGGTTGCTATCATGATCAGCAAAAGAGATGATTAAATGAAATTAATCAGTTATCTATTGGTCTTTTAAGGTATCTATTTTAAGTAGATACGCTGAGCAAATTAAGTACATTACATTCACATTAAAAATAATGTGTTAGTGTTTGTGTATTACCAATAATATTTAATATGTGTGATTGGTATTAAACAAGGATAATAGCGTTTGTTATCTCATTATTTAGGTCAGTGATAAAATAACATATTCGCCATCATATAAGGATAAATCTCCAATGTTTATGCAACTAATTCAATGGTATAAGACACGTTTTTCAGACCCTAATTTAAGTGTTTTGTTCCTGCTTTTATTGTTTTCTTTTTTTGTAATCTATCTTTTTGGTAATATTTTAACGCCTTTATTTGTTGCGATTGTTTTGGCTTATTTGCTGGATTGGCCTGTGACCTACTTGATGCGCTTCAAAATGAACAGGACAGTGGCAACGCTGATTGTAATGGCATTGTTTGTATCTATTTCTATTTTTGCTTTTTTAGGTGTTTTACCAACACTATTCAAACAGGCTGCTTCTTTTGTACAAGATTTACCTACTATGCTAAATCAGGGACAAACTTATATGTTAACCCTACCGGCACATTACCCAGAAGCGGTTGATCCTGAAACCATTACACACTTGATAGGCACTATAAAAAGTTATTTAGTGGATAGTGGCGGCTTCCTATTATCCCAATCTTTTGCATCTTTATTGAATATTGCTGCATTACTCGTGTACGCAATATTGGTGCCTCTGATGATGGTATTTATGCTTAAAGATAAAAATGAGTTGATAGCGAGCATGGTTAAGTTTTTGCCTAATAACAGAAAACTAGCTGCGCAAGTATGGTCAGAAATGAATGGCCAAATCATGAACTATATTCGCGGTAAAATTACTGAAATATTAATTGTTAGCGTAGCGACATACTTTACCTTCTTCTTTATGGGCTTACGTTATTCAGCCTTATTAGCTGTATTGGTCGGTTTATCTGTTTTGATCCCCTATATCGGTGCAGCCGTAGTGACAGTACCTGTGGCTGTTGTGGCGTTATTTCAATGGGGAATATCGCCAGAGTTTGCTTATTTGATGATTGCTTACGGCATTATTCAAGCATTAGATGGTAATTTGATTGTACCTATCTTATTTTCTGAAGCGGTAAACTTACACCCAGTTGTTATTATTATTTCAGTATTAATTTTTGGCGGTTTATGGGGTTTCTGGGGAGTCTTTTTCGCGATACCTTTAGCGACCTTAGTCAAAGCTGTGCTTAATGCGTGGCCAGCAGTACAAATGGAGAACAATGTAATAGAGTCTATTGATTAATAAGGTTGTTTTTATAGGATATTTTTTCAATTTTATTAAAAAAGTAGGTAAAGAAGTCGGTTCTTTTGCCGATAACATCAAAAGAACAGACAAACACTAATAATGTGTCTAATTTTTAACTAGTGGGAATAAAATTTATGTTAGAAGTCGGTAGCTTAGCGCCAAATTTCACCTTACCAGATCAAGATAATAACCAGGTTACTTTAAGTGATTACTTGGGTAAAAAAGTATTGGTCTATTTTTACCCAAGAGCCTCTACCCCTGGTTGTACAACACAAGCCTGTGCTTTGCGCGATAGTAAAGATGATTTAGCAGACTTGAATGTAGTGGTATTAGGTATTAGCCCTGATACACCAAAGAAGTTAACTAACTTCATCAACAAACAATCCTTGAACTTTACTTTATTAGGTGATGAGGACCATAGCGTTTGTGAAAGCTTTGGTGTTTGGCAACTAAAAAAATTCATGGGCAGAGAAAATATGGGCGTAGTAAGAACCTCATTTTTAATCGATGAAGAGGGCAAGTTACAACATATCTTTAATAAGTTTAAAACTAAAGATCACCACGAAGTGGTGTTGAATTACTTAAACGAGCAAGCTTAACCTTAGAACACTCCTTTTTTATTGTAAATATCTCAGTAAAAAAGGAGTCAATTTGATCGAATATACCCACATTATTTACCTATTTCTGTTGCTATAACGGTTATCAAAAGCCAACAGAACATTGTATTACTTTTCTTCATTACTGAAATGAAAGTAGTTTACCAAGGAAGCATAAACTATGACCGCAAAAACAAAAATATTATTACTGATAGGCTTGTTACTAACGCTGGCTATATCAGCTATCTCGGGTGTTGGTTATTTTAACTTTAGAGCTGAATCTATTGAAAATAACAATACTAGAATGGATGTTCAAACCGCTTTGATTTCTAAATCAATTGAACAGAAAATGGAACGCTATTTTGATGCGTTAAGCATTTTGGCTGATAGTGTTGAGATTAACTCAACGGGATTATTAAATGAACGTGAAACGGTTAATGCCCTACATGCCATGGCTAATAATTTGGATATCCTCGACGCTTATATTACCACTAAGGATGCTAAAACCTATGCGCATGCCAGCGATGGCTTAGAAGTGGGCTTTAATGCCAAACAATTACAACGTGAGTGGTATGTCAGAATATTTAATGGCGAAGACCGTATCATTACTAAGCCTTATAAAAGTTCATTAGGCAGTAACGTCATGGCATTAGCATTACCCGTGAAACGGAATGGTTCGATTGTTGGTGTTGTTTGCTTGAATATTAGTGTTAAACAAATGAGCGAGTTTGTACATATATTGGACCCTGATAATCATGTCTTCGTAAGTCGTGAAGATGGTTATCTATTAGCAGCTAAAGATAATACCTTAGTGGGTAAAAACCTATATCAGGAAAGACCTTCATATAAAGCGTTCCAAACCGCAGAAATGAGTCACCATAATTACTTTTTAGAGGGTGAAGAATACACAGTGTCAGGTATTCGTATTGATGGCTTAAATTGGAATGTATGGACCTGGACGGAATGGGATGAAATAACAAAAGCTTCCAGTGAAGATTTGCAATCAACCTTATTGATTGCTTTTGTCTTTATTGTTGTTTCTTTATACTTGATCTATTTGATTATTATCAAGGTTATGTATCGTCCTGTGGGTGGCGAGCCTGCTGATATAGAGAAAATTGTAGAGAATATTGCACAGGGTAAGTTGAGTTCAGTCGCGCCGGCTACCGGGCAAGAGACGGGAATTTATAGTGCAATTTTAACTATGGTTGATAGCTTAAAAGATATTATTGAGCATATTAATGTATCAAGCAGTCAATTAAACAGTGCCTCTACACAGATGTCAGAGTCTGCTTCAAATGTTAACCGCAGTTCAGAAACTCAAATGATGGAGTTAGAGCAAACTTCTACGGCGATGAATGAGATGGCGGTGACCGTTGATGAAGTCGCGCGTAATGCGCTAAGTGCCTCTACAGCTGCTGATGAAGCAAATAATCAGTCCAATAAAGGGATTGAAGTGGTTAATGGCATGAACGCTGATATCTCAACCTTGGTTGAAGGGGTGACGGGCGTGCAGCAAGTGATGAATAAGCTAGAAGGTGAAATTGATAATATCGGTAGTATTATCGAAGTTATCCGTGCTATCTCTGAGCAAACTAACTTATTAGCATTGAACGCCGCGATTGAAGCCGCAAGGGCTGGTGAGCAAGGCCGAGGTTTTGCTGTAGTTGCAGATGAAGTGCGTAGTTTAGCAAATAGAACACAAGAGAGTACCACTGAAATCCAAACCATGATCAACAGCCTGCAAACGGAATCTAAAAACTCAGTGGAGCTGATGCAAGTGAATGTAAATAATGCACAGTCAACGGCAGTTAAATCTCAAGAGGCAAATCAGGCCTTAGAAGAGATCCGTCATTCTGTTTCTATCATTCAAGATATGAATAATCAGATTGCAACGTCAGCGGAAGAGCAAACCTTAGTTGCGGGTGAGATTAATCAAAGTATTGTAGGTATTAACGACATGGCGAAAGTAACCTCAGAAAGCTCTGCAAATAATGCAAAACGTGCTGATGAATTATTAGATATCGCCAATGCATTAAGTAAGTCAGTGGAAGTCTTTAAGCTTTAGAATATTTCCATTAAAAAGGCCCAATAACCGAGTATTTGGTTATTGGGCCTTTTAGTTTTGCACAATACTTTTATGTATCTAATTTATATTATTATTCATCTATCTTAATTGGGCTAACAAAGCCTTGTGGTTTTAACGCCAGTAAATCACTGTCTAATTTATCAATTACTTGCTCTGCAGTATGTCCAAGTAGCGTTGAGCCTAAGCCAGAGCGTCCCACTGTGCCTAAGATAACTAATTCAGCATTAATCTGTTGCGCCACCTCGCTGATCACATCTTCTGGTAAACCTTGCTCCAGGTGAATGTTTTCAGGCATAAGTTGATACTTACTAGCATAATCATTCAAGGTTTTTTGATGGAATTTCTTTAATCCATCTTCATAATGAATTGGATCAAATTCAGGTAATTCCATCATGATATTCATTGGCGGGCTTGGATACGCATTAACCGCATGAATATTAGATTTTATCATCTGAGCAATATCATTAGCCTCAGTCAGAATCGCTTCATTTAAGCTATGGTGTGCTTCATCCTCAACGCTTTTACAATCAATAGCACACAGTATATTGCCATTTTCAGGCCATGATTTCGCTTTCACTAATAACAGTGGGATAGGGCATTTACGCAATAAGTTCCAGTCAGTTGGTGTGAATAAAATGGCGCTAAGACGAGAGTGTGGATGAGTAGATTTAATTAACAGGTCGTAGCCTTCTCTTAGGATAAGTTGAATGGCTGCTTGGAAAGGGCGGTTATGCCAGTGGACTTGGCAAGCAATGGCGTAACCTTCTGCTCGGTGAGGATCTGCGAGGGTATCTAACCATTCTTGGTTTTCTTTGATAACCAAAGATTGCATCACCTGGCGCTCTTCAGCAGAGCTTAACGAGGTCATTTCATAGGTTAAGTCATAACAAGATAGGAATAGCGTTATTTTGGTGTTTTTATCATTTTGCGCTATTTCAATCGCTCTTTGTAATGCGGGTTGTTGTTCTTGTGTTGGATCGATATAAACTAAAATATTATTATATTTAAGCATGTTAGCCTCCAATTTTTAGAAATCACTACCTTTAATTTAGAGCAATTACAGCTAATTAGGTAGTGATACCAATCACACTAACTACAGTGGTTAATGATACTCCTTAAAACTTAACAATATAGTTAGTGTATTAGTGATGAGATTAGCGATAAAGGGCAATGGATTGTGTGTTAACACTATTACGTCATTGAGCCTGATAATGCTGAAAGTTGTGCTTCATCTAATACGGTAATATATTTGCCTTTCACTGCAATCATGCCACTTTTCTGGAATCGACCTAATAATCGACTGATTGTTTCAACGGTTAATCCTAGGTAATTACCGATATCCCCACGTGTCATTGACAATCTAAACTCTCTTGGCGAGAAACCGCGAGCGGCGTAACGCACTGAAAGGTTATGGATAAAAGAAGCTAATCTTTCTTCGGCGTTCTTTTTGGACAAAAGTAGGATCATGCTTTGATCTTCTACTATCTCATTACTCATAAGACGCAAAATTTGCTGTCTTAACTTAGGCATTGATGTCGATAAATCATCAAGTGTGTCATAGGGAATTTCACAAATCATTGCTGTTTCTAATGCTTGTGCAAAACTCGGATGAGTGCCAGAGCTAATACCATCAAAGCCAACTAAGTCTCCTGCAAGGTGGAAAGCTGTGATTTGTTCATCACCTTGCTCTGTAATGGTATAAGACTTTAAAGTACCAGAACGAATAGCATAGAGACATCTCATTGCTTCACCGGCTTTAAAAATCTCACTGCCTTTTTGAATTGGTTTTTTACGTTCAATAATCGTATCTAAACGCTCCAATTCAGTTTCGTTGAGAGAGTAAGGAATACATAACTGGCTGATACTGCAATCTTGGCAATGAATTGCACAAGCACCACTTTGTATACGACTTGTATTACTTTTATCCATGTTCATCTCTTCATTTTATTGATTTAACTTAATACTAGCACCTTATAAAGCACCTTTAAAATAGTTAATACTAAAGTTGTTAGTGGGTGTTTTTTTGCTTAAAAATGATGGTGTCATTATTATTTTTTATTGTTTTTATGCGCTGGCGCAAAGAAATTTGATTAATAAAGGAGTATTGCCAGTCGCAAGAGGTTAAGCGTGTTAATACTTTTCATCATTAATAATTAAAACTGTAGATAGGAACTGCTGTAATTTGATTGTGTAAACTAAAAAGTTTTAACCATTAACTGAAAACATTTATAATAAGCGAATACTAATCACAATCATTAACCGGTCTATTTTCCCAACGCTAAATTTAGATCCAATATCAAATACCATCGGTATAACTTATCTGATGTAACTTTATGTAAAGCCATTAGGTTTATATAAAAGTGGTTTTTGCCACTAACAAGGAAAAATAATGCTCACACCTACTCGATTAATCCAACTACTGATTATGCTCTCGTTATTAATTGGGTTATTTGTATGGAGAACACTGAGCTTTGAGAGTAGTGAACAATCATCTTCGGAGCAATCAAATCAAGTTTCAAAAACAGATCAGCTAGTGTGTCAGTTATCTAAGCCTTGTGTCCTAGAGTCAGCGTCTGGGCGTTTTATATTAACGGTGGAGGAAGGGGAAGTTGTGCCTGATCAGCCGTTTAATATCAGTTTAACCAGTGAATTAAAAAACTGGACAGTAAGTGATGCAAAAATGGTCAGTGAAAAAGGCTTTGAAGGTAAAATATCTGTCACCTTAGTGCCCGTTGAGAGTATAAACCACAGTATTACTTACCAAGCACAAACTATGGTGGGAGCCTGCTCTGAAAAAAATGCATCAATCACACTACAAATCACTTTATTAATTGATGATAAGACAGTACCTATCGAATACACGTTTTTGGTAGCAAATTAAAGGTTAGCCTAAGTTTCAACACTCAATACGTATTATCTACTGTTTATTTACCTATTTATTTAAATGTTCAATAACTTCGCATAACCTAACCTTGTTTTAATACTGTTGTATTTGCGAACTTGCTAGAACTATTCAATAATAGAGGTTATTAATTTACTGGTACTATTAATAGTATTTAAAGAAAGCCCTTCGCATTTATATAGCAGGACGCTAAATATCAGACATTCATAAGCGAAATTAGGCGAAAAGTTTGCATTAAAGGAAAATAATGAATTTTTTTAAATCGAAACGAAATAAAAGTTCATCATCCTCGGTCATTAAGGATATGAATAGAAAACAGAAACGATATGAATCATTAGTGAATGTCTATAGCGCTGATCTTTACCGCTACGCATTGTGGGTTTGCCGTGATTCTGAGGTTGCTCAAGATCTAGTGCAAGAAACTTGTTTACGTGCATGGAAAAGCATTGACAGTTTACTTGATGATAAATCAGCCAAAGCTTGGTTGTTTACAATTTTGCGCCGCGAGAATGCTAGGCGCTTTGAACGTAAGCAATTATCGTTAGTTGATATTGATGATTACGAAGTAGCAGCAGAAGAAGAGTCTAGCCCATATGATAAAGAGCTCATTCAGCAAAAAATAGCAGCGTTACCTGCTGACTATAAAGAACCTCTGTTGTTACAACTCATTGCAGGCTTTACTGCAGAAGAGATAGCGGCCCAATTAGATTTAAATAAAAATACCGTGTTAACACGGTTATTTAGAGCCAAAAATCTACTTAAAACTAATTTAAAAGTAGAAATTAATAATACCGGAGAAGCGCATGGATGATATTTTATTTCGTCATACAGCGATTGCAACACCCAATGATAAGTCCGAAGAGTTCTTAGAGAGAGCAATGTCTTCTGATTCATCAAAAAAACTAGTCGATGACAGCAAAGCATTCGATAAATTATTAAAAGATAGTTTAAAAGTGGATGTGCCTGATGATTTAGCCGACAAAATAATGTTAGAGCAAAGCTTTGCGTTAGAGCGTGACAAAAATATCAGTGCTCGATGGCATCTGGCTATTGCTGCTTCTGTCGCTTTTGTTATTGGTTTAAGTATACCTCTTATACAGAAAACAGTTACCCCACCAGTGGAAGTCGCAGCCGTTGAGCAAGCGCCTGAAGATATAGGTAATGTTGCGTTAGAGATGGTTAAAAACGAGTATTTCCTAACAGCTAAGGCTAATGAGAATGCAAGCTTACAGGCGGTAAATGCTAAACTCGCAGTATATGGCGGACAAGCTAAAGAAGGTTTAGGCGAAGTGATGTTTGTAAACTACTGTAGTTTCAAAGGTACTTCAGCTTTACATATGATACTAAAAGGTGAGAAAGGGCGTGTGACTGTGTTTGTCGTACCAGAACAAGGAAAATTCACACCTGCTGCGAAATTTAGTAATGAGCATTTAAAAGGTATGTCTGAAAAAATGGGCAAAACTAACATAGTGATTGTTGGTGAGCCAGATGAACCACTTGAAATGACGCAAGAAAAATTACACGACAGTATTAAGTGGGATATTTAATCTGATTGATATTGCACAATAAAAAAGCAGGTTAGCGAATATTTGTGATTGGTTGTTTGATTTATCAGCAACCAATTTTTTTATCCTCCTTTTTTGTTGACATGATTCACTGCAAAAAATATACTGCGCCCGTCTTTAAGATGACTCGGACAAAATATTGTTTAGTTATCCTTTCATTTATAAAATGAATTGATATGATGAAGGGCTAGATAAGACCTTTTAGATATAAAGGCTCGGTTGATCAGTTATTAGATTAGTCAGTGAAAAGATACAATTCTTCTTTAGGTTAGTTGGTAGAGCCATAGAGATACTGTTAATCCGTATTGAGATTAATAAGTAAGAAAAATACAATTCCTCTTTAGCTCAGTTGGTAGAGCAACGGACTGTTAATCCGTGTGTCGCTGGTTCAAGCCCAGCAAGAGGAGCCACATTCTTTAACTTTGATAAGTCGAAGTTAAACGTAAGAAATTACGATAAATATTTACAATTCCTCTTTAGGTTAGTTGGTAGAGCCATAGAGACACTGTTAATCCTTGTTAGATTAATCAGTGAGAAAGTTACAATTCCTCTTTAGCTCAGTTGGTAGAGCAACGGACTGTTAATCCGTGTGTCGCTGGTTCAAGCCCAGCAAGAGGAGCCACATTCTTTAACTTTGATAAGTCAAAGTTAAACGTAAGAAATTACGATAAACATTTACAATTCCTCTTTAGGTTAGTTGGTAGAGCCATAGAGATACTGTTAATCCGTATTCAGATTAATAAGTAAGAAAAATACAATCCTCTTTAGCTAAGTTGGTAGAGCTATAGAGACACTGTTAATCCTTGTTAGATTAATCAGTGAGAAAGTTACAATTCCTCTTTAGCTCAGTTGGTAGAGCAACGGACTGTTAATCCGTGTGTCGCTGGTTCAAGCCCAGCAAGAGGAGCCACATTCTTTAACTTTGATAAATCGAAGTTAAACGTAAGAAATTACGATAAATATTTATAATTTCTCTTTAGGTTAGTCGGTAGAGCCATAGAGATACTGTTAATCCTTGTTAGATTAATCAGTGAGAAAGTTACAATTCCTCTTTAGCTCAGTTGGTAGAGCAACGGACTGTTAATCCGTGTGTCGCTGGTTCAAGCCCAGCAAGAGGAGCCACATTACAAAAGCCTGAACATATGTTCAGGCTTTTTTTTTGGAAAATTTCGAGTGTTAAGATTCATTCCTCTTTAGCTCAGTTGGTAGAGCAATTTGAGCACTGTTATTTAGTTGGTACCAAGATCGCTTACTTGAATACTGTGAGCGAGACCAAGGTCAATACAACGGACTGTTAATCCGTGTGTCGCTGGTTCAAGCCCAGCAAGAGGAGTTATACCAATCATACTAATTAAGTAATCTATTTTACTTGTTAAAATAACTTATTTCTGCGTTGTAATCTTCGTAAAGGAAATACCCTTCACTTCAAATTACGCCTTAAACTAAGTCATTTTTCCTACGCAAAATTTAGCTCACTTATTTAATATAATTGGTATGACATTAAAAAAGCCTGAACATATGTTCAGGCTTTTTTTTGGGAAAATTTCGAGTGTTAAGGTTGGTTTATCCAAAATAAGTACGTCGGGCTCTTGTATTATCGCTCTGGCAATAATGACTCGCTGTCGTTCACCTTCTGGTAATGAATTAAAATGCCTGTATTGAAGGTGACTTATATCGAGCAAAGCCAATACACTTTCTAACCTCAATACTGGATAAGAAAAGCGAGTCAACACCGCTATTTATAAGGATTTCGGCGTTAAATTATTGCTCAATAACCCGTTATTGAGCAATAATTTGCCTTGAACTACGCAGCACTATCAGTATTGTCTATTACATGATTTAACTATCTGATTTTATGTGATGTTTATCTTCCAATAACCAGAACTGTGGTTATCTATTGCTATGATGTCAGATGAGGTTCGCTTCCAATGAGTCGATTTCGATATTAAACCCATTTCAAATACGGTCAATGCAAACTCTGCGTTGGAATCTTCTAATGCCGTGGCAATGCGTTGCGCACAGTGACGAGCTGTTAAAGACCAAATTTTTTCGCCATCGAGTAGAACTTCACCACTAGAAGGTTTATTTACGCAATAAAGACAGCGCAATAAGCGGGTTTTTCCTGCACCATTAAGGCCAACTACAGCGACAAGTTCACCTGATTGTACGGTCAACGAGATAGGTTTTAATAAAGTTTTGTGGCGGCTAGGAGACCAAGTTAAGGCTTTTAATTGTAAACAGGCTGGTTGGCAATGTGTAAAGCAGGGAAGTGAGTGTATATCTGTATACTCTTACCTTTATCAAATTCAATGTAAGCCAACCTCTATTCATCCATTAATTTAAAAGTGTTGTAATGTAACATTTTGCTGAGGCGTTCAATCTATTTCAGTGGGCGATGTAAATAAATACCTGATACTGATTAACGGTTGGTTTGTTATAGGAAAAAAGTAAATTCATCTCTATTTATTCTGATTTAAATTAAGTAAATGTGTTGTTTTTATAAAGGTTGTTTTTTATTAAATGCACGACCTTTCATCTTTTTGCCTAATCTTGATTTGATATCAAAAAAAAGCGAAAAATAGGATAAAGCTATGTTAACTAACTTATTGATCGGGTAAGGTTCGCCTCAATTTTTTAAGGATGTAAAAAGAGGGAAAGATGGACTTAGTACAAAATCATGTCACCGCGTTAATCAGTAGTGCGGATACTTTATTTATTTTATTAGGCGCAATCATGGTGTTTGCCATGCATGCAGGTTTTGCTTTTTTAGAGGTTGGGACGGTTCGTCATAAAAACCAAGTGAATGCTTTGGTTAAAATTATGTCTGACTTTGGTGTTTCTGCACTGGTTTATTTCTTCTTCGGTTATTGGTTAGCTTACGGTGTTACTTTTTTCGATAGCGCCGCCGTTTTAGCCGAAAATAATGGCTATCAATTAGTTAAATTCTTCTTCCTAATGACTTTTGCTGCTGCAATTCCTGCGATTATTTCAGGTGGTGTTGCCGAGCGAGCTAAATTTAATCCCATGTTAATTGCTGCCGCTTTATGTGTTGGTATTGTTTATCCGTTTTTTGAAGGGATGATTTGGAATGGTAATTATGGATTCCAAGATTGGTTAACGGTTAATTTCGGGGCTGCTTTCCATGATTTTGCCGGTTCGATTGTAGTACACGCAGTGGGTGGCTGGATTGCTTTTGCTGCCATTGTTGTTTTAGGCAGTCGTCATGGGCGTTTTCGTCAAGGCAAAGTGATTGCCTTTGCACCGTCTAATATCCCTTTATTAGCGTTAGGTGCTTGGATCTTATCTATTGGTTGGTTTGGTTTTAACGTGATGTCTGCACAGGCGATTGAGGGCGTTAGTGGATTAGTAGCCATTAACTCTTTAATGGCGATGGTCGGTGGCATTATCAGTTCTTTAGTGATTGGTAAAAAAGACCCTGGTTTTATTCATAACGGCCCACTAGCGGGTTTAGTAGCGGTTTGTGCTGGCTCCGATTTGATGCATCCCATTGGCGCGTTAACGACAGGTTTAGTTGCGGGTGGTTTATTTGTTTGGGTATTCACTTATGTACAGAATAAGTTCTCTAATTTTGATGATGTATTAGGGGTTTGGCCTTTACACGGAATATGTGGACTATGGGGCGGTATTGCCGCTGGGATCTTTGGATTAGAAAGTTTTGGTGGTTTAGGTGGCGTAACCTTTATGAGTCAATTAATCGGTTCATTAGCGGGCATTGTGTTTGCTGTAGTGGGTGGTTTTATTGTTTATAAGCTAGTGAATACGATTACACCGATTCGTTTAGATGAAGAGGACGAGTTCAAAGGTGCAGATGTGGCGATTCATAAAATCGGCGCTACTAATTTAAATAATAACTAGGGCTCTCTTGTTATTAATATACATTTAAATCAATAGGCTAAAGGGAAACCCTTAGCCTTTTTTGTTTAAAAAATTGACTAATTTTAACAAAAACAACTGATTTCAATTTATAATGATACAGCACATAAATTGATTCATTTTATCTTGCTAACATCGGTCGATTTTAACATTTTATTCATTTGGAGACACAGCATGAAAGTTATTGAAGTAAAACATCCGCTTATCCAGCATAAATTAGGTTTATTACGTGAAGCGGGTATTAGTACCAAACGTTTTCGTGAATTAGCACGTGAAGTGTCAAGCTTATTAACTTATGAAGCAACTAATGACTTGTCATTAGAAACAGTGAAAATCGAAGGCTGGGAAGGGGAGATTGAAGTACAGCAAATCGAAGGTAAAAAAGTAACGGTTGTGCCTATCTTACGTGCAGGTTTAGGCATGATGGACGGTGTTTTAGACTATATCCCAAGTGCAAAAGTCAGTGTAGTTGGTATTTACCGCGATGAAGAAACGCTAGAACCCGTGCCATATTTCCAAAAGCTAGTTAGTCAAATTGATCAACGTATGGCATTAGTGGTTGACCCGATGTTAGCAACTGGTGGTTCGATGATCTCAACATTAGATTTGATCAAAGAAAGTGGCTGTACAAATATTAAAGTACTTATTTTAGTGGCTGCTCCAGAAGGTCTAAAAGCTTTGGAAGAGACTCACCCAGATGTTGAAGTTTATACGGCTTCTATCGATTCTCACTTAAATGAGCATGGTTATATCGTACCTGGTTTAGGTGATGCGGGTGATAAAATCTTCGGTACTAAATAATTTTATGCTAATAAATCAACCTATTTTACTTAAGTAAAATAGGTTGATTTACCTACTCTATTGTTTTTATAAAGGGAATTTAATATGTCAGACAGTGTCTCCTCTGACTCAGCTGAGCTAGATAGTACAGCTAATCTATCATTATTCCAGCAAGCGCTTGCTGGTTCACAAATGTTATTTGTGGCCTTTGGTGCATTGGTCTTAATGCCTTTGATCACTGGTTTAGATCCTAATGTGGCGTTATTCACCGCAGGTATTGGTACATTATTGTTCCATTTAGTCACCAAAGGTCAGGTGCCAATCTTCCTTGCTTCTAGTTTTGCCTTTATTGCACCTATTGCCTATGGCGTGCAAACCTGGGGCATTGCATCAACGATGTCCGGTTTATTTGCAGCCGGTGTGGTGTATATGTTGATGTCTTATGCAGTGAAATTAAAAGGTGTTGGTTTTATCCATCGTTTATTACCACCAGTGGTGGTTGGCCCTGTGATCATGGTCATCGGTTTAGGTTTAGCACCTGTTGCAGTGAATATGGCGTTAGGTAAAACCGGTGATGCAAGTGCGGTATTGATGGAACAGAATACGGCTATGATCATCTCTTTTTCTGCATTGATCACCACCTTGTTAGTCTCAACATTAGCGAAAGGTATATTTAAGTTAGTGCCGATATTTTGTGGTGTACTGGTCGGTTATATTCTAGCTTTCTTTTTTGGCGTGTTAGATTTTAGTGCGATTAGTAACGCTGCTTGGTTAAGTGTGCCTAAATTTGTGGCACCTGAGTGGAATTGGCAGGCGGTATTATTTATGATTCCGGTTGCTATTGCACCTGCCGTTGAGCATGTTGGTGACATTCTAGCGATCAGTAATGTGACAGGTAAAGATTACCTTAAAAAGCCTGGCTTAAATCGCACTTTACTAGGTGATGGTATTGCTACAAGCGCCGCATCATTATTTGGTGGTCCGCCTAATACAACCTACTCAGAAGTAACGGGTGCAGTCATGCTAACGCGTAACTTCAATCCTAAAATCATGTGGTGGGCAGCTATTATTGCTATCTTGCTGGCATTTGTAGGTAAGTTTGGTGCTGTATTACAAACTATTCCGGGTGCAGTCATGGGCGGTATTATGATGCTGTTGTTTGGTACGATTGCATCTGTAGGGTTGAATACCATGATTCGTCATCGTGTAGACTTATCTCAACCACGTAATATGTGTATTGTTTCTGTTACCTTAGTATTTGGTATTGGTGGTATGGCATTAGGCATTGGTTCATTCAGTTTACAGGGGGTTAGCCTGTGTGGCATCGTGGCTATCTTATTGAATCTACTCCTACCTCGTCATCGCGGTTAACATAAAGGGAGTGAATGGCAATTATCTTGAATAAGAGATTGCTATTCACTCTCAGCTTTATAACACATTCCAATCCTTTCAATTAACAGCTTAAACTAAGTCATTTTTTCTACACATAACACACAACACTTATTTAATATAATTGATATTAGTATAAGATGCAGTTTATGAGCGAAACTTCTATTACTTCCCTATCTGGCCTGATTTTATCTCGCCAACAAGTCGAAACAACACAGGGTGTTGATTTGATTTTCTGGTTAACCACCGAGCGTGGACCATGCCGTATTGTTATCCCCCAACAACGTTATGTTTTCCTTATTGAGCAAGCACAACTGGAGCAGGCTGAATCTATTTGGAAACAAGAAAACTGCTTTCCAGATTTTATTAGGCCTATTGACCTTAAAACCTTTAATGGACAGAAAGTCTGTGCCATTTACACGTTTAAACAACAACTTCATAAGTGGTGCCAATTGGCCTTAATGCAGCAAGGTATTGCTACCTATGAAGGAGATATTAAATTAAGCGACCGTTTTTTGATGGAGCGTTTTATTTATGGTGTGGTCAAGGTGTCAGGGCAAATTGATTGGCTTGGATCGTACTGGTCCTGTCAACATGCGACAGTATCTAGTGAGACAGATGCTGAGGTGATTGAAGCCAATGGGCATGTAACTATGGTGTCATTGGATGTCGAATGTAGCCCACAGAGTGAGTTGTATAGTATTGCATTAAGTATGGGCAATGTTGGTGACGCTGAAAACGCTCATCATACGGTATTAATGATAGGTCGCCCTCAAGCCGCCGATGATATTAATGTGCAATGGGTTAAAGATGAACGGGCATTGTTATTAGCGCTTATCCATTGGTTTGAACAACACGACCCCGATGCAATTATTGGGTGGGCAGTAGCAAATTTCGATATGCGTTTATTAGCTAAAAGAGCCCAGATATTAAGTGTGCCTTTGACTATAGGCCGAGATGGGAGTGCCTTAAAGTGGTTAACACATAGAGACAATCCTGACTCTGGTTCTGTGATATTAAATGGAAGAGTTGTCCTGGACGGCATAGATGCCTTAAAGAATGCCAGTCTTCACTTTGAAAGTTATAGTTTAGAGTTTGTTAGCCAAAGCTTATTTGGTGAAGGTAAGTTAATCGCTAACAACAGCGATAAAGGCCTTGAAATTAAACGCCAATTTGAGCAAGAGCCGTTAACCTTAGCACGTTACAATTTACAAGATTGCTTACTCGTCGAGCGTATTTTTGAGGATAAACAACTTGCTGAATATACTATTCAACGAGCACGTTTGACTGGACTTGCTTTGGAAAGGCGCGGCGCATCGGTGGCGGCCTTTATTAATCTGTATCTACCGTTATTACACCGTAGTGGTTATATTGCACCGAATTTAGGGGATGTACAGGCACAGCACTCCCCGGGTGGTTTTGTGATGGACTCACGACCGGGATTATATGAGTGGGTATTAGTATTAGATTTTAAGTCTTTGTACCCTAATATCATGCGTAGTTTTAAGATTGACCCATTGGGTATGGTAGAAGGGTTATTAGCACCTGAAGATGAAACCATACCCGGCTTTAGAGGAGCAAGGTTTAGCCGTACTGCGCATCACTTACCTAAGATTATTAATACCTTAACTGCTGCTCGTGAACAGGCTAAAAAAGATAAAAATCATGCCTTTCAACATGCTATTAAGATCATTATGAATAGTATGTATGGTGTCTTGGGTTCTGCGGGTTGTCGCTTTCATGATACCCGCTTAGCAAGCTCGATCACGTTACGTGGTCACCAAATAATGCAAGATACGGCACAGTTTATTGAAGCGCAGGGACAGCAGGTTATTTATGGTGATACGGACTCTACTTTTGTGTACTTGAAAAGTTGCCAAGATCAACAACAAGCAATGCAAGCAGGCAAGCTGTTAGCTAAGGATATTAATCATTATTGGGAAACTAGGTTACGTGAAGAGTTTGATTTAGATTGTTTCTTAGAGATTGAGTTTGAAACGGCTTTTTCGAAATTTTTTATGCCAACCTTACGCGGCCAAGATACTGGGTCTAAAAAGCGTTATGCAGGTTTAACCATGACCGATAAAGGCGAGGAAATTGTCTTCAAAGGATTGGAGACGGTTCGGTCGGATTGGACTGAGTTAGCACAAAATTTTCAGAAGGCACTTTATCAAAAGATATTCGCAGGGTTGCCCGTAGAAACCTATATCATGGATACTATTGAGCAACTCAAACAAGGGCAATTAGATGATAAGCTGGTTTATCATAAACGCTTACGTCGCCCTTTAGCAGATTATGTTAAGAATGTACCTCCACAAGTAAAAGCAGCACGTTTAGCGGATCAACAAAATGCGGCATTAGGTTTACCATTACGTTATCAACAACGTGGAAGAATAGGCTATTTGTTGACTGTTAATGGTCCAGAGCCACAGGAATATCTTCATTCTGATATTGATTACCAGCAATACATTGATAAGCAATTAAAACCTATCGCAGAAGCTATTTTACCTGTGTTAGGCAAAGATTTTAACTTAATAACGTCAGATCAAATGTCGCTATTTTAAAAGATATAAAAAAGCCGGACTGCGGGCAGTTCGGCGATTACATTGTGCTTAAATTGCGTTGTTATTAAATAGATTAATAAGGCGCAGGGTATTGTTTGATCACGGCACTAATATCTGACAATGCTTGCTCAGAAAGTGGATCTTTAAAGGCATCAATGTTCTCTTTTAATTGTGCCATTGTTGTTGCCCCAATAATAGTTGACGTTACTCCATCAACTTGATCGCACCATTTTAATGCTAACTGTGCAGCAGTGATCCCGTTCGCTGTGGCAATCTCTTGATAAGCTTTAATGGCTTGTTTACTGGTTTCAGTATCGCGGTATAAACCGTTACGTTGTTGTAATGTCCAACGGCTTCCTTCAGGGCGTTCACCATTCAAGTACTTGCCACTTAACATACCGGTTGCTAAGGGTGACCAAGGTAAATAAGCAATATCTTCATGCACACAATTTTCAATCAAGTAAGGCCAATCTTTGGCATGCAATAAGTTAAATTCATTTTGAATCGAGACCATGCGCGGTAAATTATGTTGCTCACTTAATTTTAAGAAAGTATTAATGCCCCAAGGGGTATCATCGGATAAACCACAATGACGAATTTTGCCCGCTTTAACACACTTTTCTAAACCTTGTAATACGTCAAGCATAGACTCCGTCTGCTCGTTTGCATCACTGTCAGAGAATTTAAAGTGGTTTGGTTGATGACGACCAAAGTGCGGCGATTGACGATTTGGCCAGTGTAGTTGATAAAGATCGATATAATCGGTCTGTAAGCGCTTTAAAGAAGCCTCTACAGAGCTAATTACAGCTTCTCCTGTGATAGGACCACCATCTCTTACCCAGGGTAAGCCTGGGCCTGCAATTTTAGAGGCGAGGATAATATCTTGGCGTTGACTTGGGTTATTTTTTAAATAATGACCGATGATGGATTCAGTTTTACCATAAGTGTCTGCTGAAGGCGGGACCGCGTACATCTCTGCCGTATCAATAAAGTTGATGTTTTGTGCTAAAGCATAGGCAATTTGTTGGTCTGCATCCTGCTGATTATTTTGTAACCCCCACGTCATACTGCCTAAACAAACACGCGAAACTGATTCACCACTGCTACCTAACGTTGAAAATTGCATATTCACCCTTTTTCTCGTCTTAAAAATAAGTGGTTAATGTAACCGCTTATCGGCTAATTGTATATTCTCTGTTATGAATCAATGTGTTTAATATGTCCGACCACTTAGCTGGGTATAATTTAAATCTGTATTAAAATAATGCACTAATCGCATATTTTTTAATAAAAAATATTTTAGTTAATTTATTTTGAATATTTATATTGAATTTTTCGAATAATGAGTTAAAAAGAGAGTGTATGGTTATTTATTTAAATCCGAATAAAGTCACCCATACCACACAATTTAAATATTAATTTTTGTAGTTATATAAGCCGATAATCGGCTCAGCAATACTGTCATGATTGGAGAACTAAAATGGCAAATAGTAATAGAAACTCTCTACAAACTGAAGACGACACACAAGATATGGTTGACTTTTTTTCTGAAGATGACTGGAATGAGGACAACTCATCAGTGAAAAAGAAACAAGCATTAATGAACGACAGAAAACGAGGCAAAGTACGCCGTAGTATTGAAGAAATTAAAGAAAGAAAACGTTTAAAAGAGCTATTAGGTGATGATTACGACGATTTGGATTACCTAGATAGCTAAAGATATTTTATCTTTGCAGAGAAGTGATTCTCTATGTTTTTTAAAGTAGTACAGAACTAATCTGGGCACCTTTCCCTTATATTTTCTGTCATAAAAAGGTTGATGATTACATCAACCTTTTTTTTCACCTATTTTTAGTAAAGCTTCATATAAGTGACGTAGATTGAAAAGTTTACATACTGTGGAAATGATATCAATTATCGTCATTGAATGATCTGGAATGAAGGTGCTAAAATGTTTTCAAAGGTTAACGTTATAAGAATCATTAACATAACGTGAATATTAACTATAAATATGTACTGAGACACAAAGGTAAATTCTGTGACTCTTTTAGTGATTTTACCCATTATGTCGTAATAACTAAAAGAACGATTAAACCAGAGTTTATTGTCATTCAAGTAACAAGGGAATCAATATGAAAGTATTAGCATTTGCCGCCAGTAATTCTGAAAACTCAATTAATCAAAAGTTAGCTGCATACACTGCCAGTCTAATTACAGACGCTGAAGTAGAGTTACTGGATATCAATGATTATGAGATGCCAATCTACAGTATTCAACGTGAAGTTAAGTTAGGTAAACCACAACAAGCACTGGATTTTTACGATAAGATCACAGAAGCTGACGCAATTATCATCTCATTTGCAGAGCATAATGGGTCTTACACAGCTGCTTATAAAAACCTCTTTGATTGGACTTCACGTATTGATATGAAGGTGTATCAAGATACCCCTATGTTGATGCTAGGCACTTCTCCTGGTCCAGGTGGCGCTGCTTCTGTGCTTGCTTCTGCCTCAGGGTCTGCGACTTATTTTGCCGCCGATGTAAAAGGAGAGCTATCAGTACCTAACTTTTTTGATGTTTTTGATATCGTGACGAATAAAGTCGTTAACAAACAACTTCAAGCATCGCTGATTGAATTGGTGGGTAAGTTAGGTAAGTAATTGTAGGTAATGCTCGCCATTTTATATGGGCTGGGTGCTTTTTATGCTCAGTCTATGCAATGATTCCCTAGTTGGTTGTTGGCTTATTTAGTGGTTATTAATTTACTTCGTTTTATTTTTTATGGAATGGGTAAGTTGGCTGCGATTAAACATTGGCAAAGAACCCCAGAAACATTTTTATGGTTTAGCACTTTGCTGTAGTTGGCTCGGTAGTGTGCTTGGGCAAATGCTGTTTAACCATAAAACCACTAAAAAGCCTTTTCGGCGTTATTTTTATATAATGACCTTTTTAAACATAATAGGCGTAAGCGTTTATTTATATCCAGTTATTCAATTATACTAATCAGTAATAAGCAGAGAAAATTAAATTTCATCTGCTTCAAAAGCCTTATCGGCATTTTCAAATGCATCTGGTTGGTCTGACTCTTCAAATAAACCATTCAGCTTTTGGCTATTTTCATCCCACAGGTCTTTGCTTTTTTGTTTGCTATCTTGCCAGAGAGATTCACTAGTGCTTTTACCGTTCTCCCATAAACCTTGACTGGTTTCTTTACCATCTTCCCAGAGTGCTTGTGTTTTTTCTTTACCACCTTCCCAAGCTTCTAAACTAGTTTCTTTGCTTTTTTGCCATGCGTCTTTACCTGATTCAATACTTAAACTAAGTGCTTCTTGGCTAGTTTTTTTACTTTTATCCCAAATTTCTTTACTGGATTTTTTCACATTATCCCAAGAGGAATCTTTATTTGTTTCTCTTGCTTTAGCGGCATCTGCAGTGGCTCTTTCTAATAAGGTTGGTTTTTCTATATTATTTTGGGCAGCAGTCTCTTGCTCAGTTTCTACCACAGTTGGTTCGCTGGTGGTTTGCTGTTGATCATTACACGCGCTAAGGAGTAAAAGGGCTGCTGCAGATAGAGCTGCATTTTTGATCGTAGAATGGGTCATAATTATTTCCTGTACACTGTCATGAGTAATTTTATTGAGCATCAGTATTATAAAAGGCAGGTTAATTAGTCAAACATTGAGCTATGAATTTTTTACTTCAGACGATTCAACCTACACTTTGTTTAATAACTTCATTAACAATCGAAGCGCTATTGTTAACTAACAGACTTAGATGCGATCTATACTGAAAAATAGACCGCTATTGGTTAATTTAGTTGCAAATAAAGCGCGATGGACTTGAATTATTGTAGCATATAAAATACTGTCTATAAAAACAGTTGGAGTCCACGTTGAAGTTATATATTGCCGAAAAACCAAGCTTAGGGCGAGCCGTTGCCGATGCATTGCCTAAACCACATCGTAAAGCAGACGGTTGTATTTATACGGGCAATGGAGATGTTGTTAGTTGGTGTATCGGACACCTTTTAACACAAGTGGATCCCGAAGCTTATGACCCTAGTTTTAAGCAGTGGAAGTTCGAACACCTCCCTATTATACCTGAACAGTGGAAATTAAAGTCAGTCCCTAAAACCAGTAAACAGCTGAGCATATTAAAAAAACTGATTAAACAAGCAGATCAATTAGTGCATGTGGGTGATCCCGATAGGGAAGGGCAGTTACTCGTTGATGAAGTTATCCATTTTAGTGGTGTAAAAGGCGCTAAATTGCAGCAAGTTGAACGTTGTTTGATCAGTGATTTAACCGTCAATGCCGTGAAGCGGTCATTACAGTCATTACGCTCTAATCAAGAATTTATTCCGCTCTCAACATCCGCATTAGCACGTACTCGTGCAGATTGGCTATACGGATTAAATCTAACACGTGCTTATACCTTGTTGGCACAAAAATCTGGTTATAAAGGGGTTATCTCAGTGGGGCGTGTTCAAACACCACTGTTAGGTTTGGTCGCTAAACGTGACCAAGAGATACAGCAATTTATAAGTAAACCTTTTTATGAAGTGTTAGCTCATTGTAATACAGAGGCTGGAGAAAACTTTACCGCTAAGTGGAAGCCTAGTGATGCCTGTGCGCCATATCAAGATAGTGAAGGTCGAGTACTAGTTAAAGGCTTAGCCGAAAATGTGGCAGCACGTATTACTAACCAACCAGCAAAGGTGTTGAGTTTTGTTAATAAACAGAAAAAACAGATAGCACCATTACCTTATAACTTATCAAGCTTACAAATTGATGCAGCCAAACGATTTGGTTATAGCGCACAACAGGTTTTAGATGCAGCACAGGCATTATATGAACGACATAAACTGATCACTTATCCGCGTTCTGATTCACGTTATTTACCGCGTAATCATCATCACCAAGCTAAAGCAATTAGCCTGGCTATTAAGCATAATGATATAGAGATGAAGCAGGCCGTTGAAGGCGCTAATTTATCAATTAAAGGCAGAGCATGGAATGACAGTAAAGTAGATGCCCATCATGCGATTATTCCAACAGATAGTAAAAAACTGAGCAGCTCATTAGATAATATAAGCAAAAATATTTATCAGTTAGTGGCTCGTCAATATTTATGTCAGTTTTATGATGATTATTGTTATGCAGAGTGTATTGCTGAAATCGAGATTAATCAGGGCTTATTTGTCAGTAAAGCGAAGTCTAAAATAAGTGACGGCTGGAAAATTTTGTTTCCACAAAAAGAATCGGAAAGCTTTTTACCGCAGTTAACAAAAGGGCAGATTTTACACTGTGAGCGAGGGGAAGTTATTGATAAAAATACTCAGCCTCCAGCGTATTTTACCGATGCGACTTTACTTGCAGCAATGAGTAATATTGCCCGTTTTGTACAAGATCCAGAGCTTAAAAAAGTGTTAAAAGATACAGATGGTTTAGGCACGGAAGCAACAAGGGCTGGGATCATTGAGCTTTTATTTAAAAGGCAGTTTTTACAACGCGTTGGTAAAACTATTCAAGCGACAGAAGTAGGGCGTAAGCTCATTGAAAGCTTACCGGATAGTTTAACCTTACCTGATATGACCGCGTTATGGGAAATGCAATTAAATGCAATAAGTCTCAAGCAGCAAAATTATCAAGGCTTTGTATCACCTTTGTTAGCTAAACTTGATGCGATTATTGTTAAGGCGATCGCTGATGGACCACAAGCATTGGTTAATTTACCAAGCAGCCCTACAAGTGCGGCAAAAAGATTTAAAAAGCGTACAACAAGTAAGTCCACTACTAGCAGTTATAAAAAAAGAGCAAGGCCAGCTAAAAAATAAGCGATATTAAGTACTTAGCAGTGTGTGTTTTTAATATATTCATCTAGTTATTTATCACAAATTAAGGTTCAAGTATTAATCCTCGCTTAAATAATGAAATTAACTACCCTTTGGTGTAATATCTTTTTGTTGTTAAATGTTATATGTAAAATAATAATAAACTTTATATGACTTTAATGTTCAGATGTTTGATCTTTTTATAAAAAGATTGAAAACCTTAATTATTATAAAGTAGTAGAATTTATGAGTAGATGGTATGACAAACGTCCTCAATTGGGCAAAGGACTGGATCGATTTAAAGAGATGGAGCCTGAAGTTAGGGAGCCCATTTTAAAAGAAATTATTGATTTAGTAGAGCAACAGGATCCGAGTTTATTAAGCGATGAAAAAGCGAACGAATTTAGACTCGATTCGGCTGGATTAAGATGGTACGAACATGATCCTTATTGTTGGTTAGTGTTTAGTATTTTAGAGTTTGCTAGTGTCTCTGTTTGGGAGTCGGTGGAAATATTTTTTGCCAATAGGCTGTCCTTTGCGGCATAAACCTTTCCCGCTGCAAAATATTGCTGTGGGAAAATAATTCATTTTATTATTCACATCAATAGTCTTAAATATTTGACTGTACCTGGTTTCTACCTTTCTCTTTGGCTTTGTATAAAGCGATATCAGCTTTTTCAATTAAGCTTTCTAATGTATCGTCTATTGCATATTCACTCACTCCGATACTTATCGTTACGTTGATATAACAGTTTAGTCTATTAGAAAGGTAGGGGTGTTTCTCTATTTTACTACGTAACTTCTCGGCAACTGTGATACTTTCCTCTAAACCTGCTTTCGGTAGTAAAATAACGAACTCTTCTCCGCCATAACGGGCAAATAAATCATCCACACGTAATGCTTCCTGTATGCATTTTACAAAGTATTTTAGAATTTTATCCCCTGTAATATGCCCAAAGTCATCATTCACTTTCTTGAAGTGGTCTATATCAATGAGCAATACCGATAAAGGTTCATTAAGTTCTTGTGCGGTTTTAAAAAATAATCGCGATTGTTCAATCAAATAGTGACGATTAAAGGTATCAGTTAAATTGTCTTTATAAGCCACATCGCGAAGTAGCTCTTTGGAGTGCTCAATTTTTTGAGTTCTTTCTTTAATTTTTAATTCTAAACTTTCATTTAACTCTCTTAATGCTTTGGTTTTTTCTTCAATTTGAGCATTCAAGCTTTTGTTTAGTTTATTCAGTATATTCTGACGATACCAAAAACATGCGACGATCAAGACAATAAGTAGAGCTGCCCAACCAAGTAACCTGTAATCAAACGTCTCTATATATTTGATTGAATTATTACTGTCGATCACTGTGGCTATTTTTTCTTGTGATAAATTATGTACTAACTTATCCATTATAGTGAGTAAAGCAGGCTGATCACTCCTCACCCCAATGCCTAACTCTCTTTTTTGATCAAACTTACCACTGACTTTAAGTTGTCCTAAAAAATGCTCTTTTAAAAAGTAAGTCACGGCATCTAAGCCATCGATAAAACCGTAAATTTCCCCATCTGCGACTTTTTTTAAGCCACTTTTTACATCATCAACATCCACGATTATAATATTTGGGTAGTTTTTTCGTATAAAGTCTTGTTGAGCATATCCTTTCACCATCGCAATTCTTTTATTTGCTAATAAGTTAAAATTATTAACAAAAGGAACGTGGTACTTAGTAACGAGTACACGTGGAAACACTAAATAGGGGGAAGTAAAATTAAGATAAGCTTTTCTCTCTTCTGTTTCTGCTGCTAATGACAGTAGGTCGCAGGTTCTTTGTTTTGCCAGCTCCACAGACTCAAGCCAGTTTTCTGTAGGAATGACTTCAAGTGGAATAGGTAGTTGCTCTCTAAAAGTATCAATAAATACTTTGTTGGTACCTACATGGTGACCATGACCATCTAAACCTTCAAAGGGTAGCCAGTTTGGATCGACACAAATTGTTATTTTTTGCTTTTGTTGTAAATAGGCTTGTTCAGCAGGAGTGAAGAAAATATAGGGGTTTTGTTCGTCATAAATGAATCTTTCGTAATTAATCGTCCCTTCATTAATCCCTAATACTTTATATAGATCAAAGCTTTTTTGTATTTTTGTTTTATCAACAACACCTATTTTATCGGTGTTTAAATAGGCAAGCTTCTTTAATGCAACAGCTTCAAAAGTGAGCGCTTCTTTACTTAAATTTTGCTCGTTATATTTCTCGAGTATCACTTTTACTGTTTCATCTATATGTGCAAAAGCATATTCCCAGCCTTTTAACGAGGCCTTTCTAAAGGCTTTGGTAGAAGCTATGTCGTTAGCAATAAAATCTTCACTGGTATATAAGTAGTCACTGTATAGGTCAAAACCATCATATTGTGGTGAGAATATATTAAATTCCACGCCTTTATTTTGTAAATCAAAGGGGGCTTTAGAAATATAAGCAGACATAATATCGGTTTTTTTGTTGATTAAGTCGTTGATATTATGTGAGTGAGGGATTTGTTCTAGATCAGTTAGTTTTAAATGATTAGCATTAAGCATCGCTTTAATTGAGATCTGTTTAGCGTCTGCAACACTCGTCATGATCCGCTTGCCAGGGAAATCAGCAAATGTATTTATGTTTGAGGACTTTGTAGAGAGCAAGGTTAATGGACTTGATTGGAATAAAGCATACATAACCACGATTTTTTTATGTTTTGCTTTTTCTAGGATGAGGTTTTCTTTGCCAACGGCAAAGTCTAACTCTCCCTTGAGTATTTGTTTAACTGTGTCCGGTTGGCTTGCTATGGTGAAAGGTTTTATGGATACAGAAAGTCCCTCTTGATTGTAAAACCCTTTCTCTTTTGCCATGTAATAACCTGCAAATTGAAATTGTTCAAACCAAGATGTTTTTAGTGTTATCTGTTTTAACTCTTCTGAATGTGAGAAGTGGCTAAGAAGCACCAAAAAGGAGATTAATATTTTGATATTTTTAAGCACTCAATAATTCCTTTTACGCTTTGAGCCTATATATACAAATCTATTTGCTAATAGTTGACTATAGCAGAGATCTTCAAAGCAATAGATATTTTTGGGCTTAAAATGAATAAATAATCATATTTTTGTAGGTTTAAGGTAAATACGTATCAAATGGAAGGATATATTGCGAAATTGTAATACAATAGAGAGAGTGGATGTAACCACTATCAGAATAGATAGTGGTTAATTATGGCATCTCGTTAGTTTACTGTTACAAGAATTTGATTAACGGTTTAAACGATGAGATGAAATCTTATTGCTCTTTGTATTTTATCTCTGCGATACGGCTTCTTTCTGAAGAAACATATTCAGCTAATTCAACGGCATCATTAAATACTTCAGCAATAACACGACGGTTCTTCTGAGCACCAATTTCTGTGTTGTTATCATACAATGGAGAGCTTTCACCAAATCCAATCGCTTTGACTTGTGCAGGTTTTACACCTAACTTAATTAACTCAGCTCTTATTTTTACAGCTCTATCAGAAGATAGTTGTAAGTTATAAGTGGCTGTTGCAAATTTGCTGGTATGGCCTTCGATTACTGCATATAAGTCAGTTTCTTTTAAGAAAGTTGCGAACTCGGCGATTTCCGTTTTTTCAGCGTCATTCATATATACAGTTGAGTCGTTTTTAAATTCGACATTTAAATCAGGAACCATTATACAATCAGGGCAATCCTCACCCCCATCTTGTGCAAAGGCATTACTAGCCAATGCTAGTGTTAGAACAGAGGTTGTAAATAGTGTTTTTAGTGTTTTCAAAATAAACTCCTTTTTATAATTTCTGAAACATTTAATGAACTATATCACGAACTGAGAATTAAATAGGCAAATAAAAGTTATTTTTGTGATAAAGTACTTGATATTACTCAACGAAAGGGAAAAACAATGAATAATAACTTCAAAGTATCAGCCATATCAGCCGCTGTCTTGCTTACTGTAACAGGGTGTTCGGTATCAGACTCATCTAATGAAGCTTTAGCAATTAAAGATCAACAAATTCAAAAGCTGAATGAACAAATCGAAGAGAAAAACACAACAATTGCAGCATTAAGTTCTTCACCTTCAGTTCCTGGTGCAAATGATGAGGCTTCAGTTGCTAACTCTCTTATTCCGCCAAATGCTGAATTAGGGCACTGTTATGCAAAAGTATTAGTGCCTGCTCAATACCGTACTGACCCTGTGCAACGTTTAATTAAAGAAGCGCAGTCTAGAATTGAAGTGACACCTGCAACTTATAAAGTTGTTGAAAAGAAAGTAACGATTCGTGAAGCGAGTTCTAAATTAGTACCTGTTCCTGCTACTTACAAAACAGTAACAGAAAACATCATGGTTGAACCTGAAAAAATAACATTGGTGCCAGTACCTGCTGTTTATAAAACAGTGACTGAAAGAGTCATGGTTGAACCAGAGAAAACTGCACTTGTTGCGGTACCTGCAGTTTATAAAACGGTCACCGAAACTGTGATGGTTGAACCAGAGAAAACTGCACTTGTTGCCGTACCTGCTACTTACAAAACGGTAAGTGAAAGTATTATGGTTGAGCCAGAAAAAACTGAGCTAGTGACTGTACCTGCAACTTATAAAATGGTTTCTGAGCAAGTCCTTGTTTCTCCAGCTCACACCGAGTGGAAAAAAGGACGTGGTGAAATTGAAAAAGTTGACCACGCTACTGGTGAGATCTTATGTTTAGTTGAAGTACCTGCGGTTTACAAAACGGTAACGACTAAAGTATTAGACCAAGATGCTTACACTAAAGAAGTAAAAACACCGGCTGTTTACAAAACGGTGAAAACAAAAGCATTAGATACAGCACCAACATCTAAAGAAGTCAAAACACCTGCTGTTTACGATACTGTTACTAAACAAGAACTAGTTACGCCAGCAACAACAAAAGAAGTAGTAACACCTGCTATCTATGAAACAGTGACTAAACAAGAGCTAGTGACACCTGCAACAACGAAACAGGTCGTGACACCAGCTGTATATGAGCTCGTTTCAAGTAACGTGTTAGATACGCCAGCAACAACTGAAGAAGTTAAAATCCCAGCAATTTGCAAAATGGTTAAAACACGTGTGTTAGATGTACCTGCGAAAGAGACTAAAATCTCTATTCCTGCAGAATATGAGACCTATGACACAAGCGTTAAAACAGCTGAACCTTACCTGAAATGGCAAGAGATTTTATGTGAAACAAATACAACTGAAGATGTTGTTTCAAAACTACAGCGTGCATTACAAGCTGAAGACTACAACATTACTCAAGTTGATGGTGTTTATGGTGCAGAAACACGCGCTGCAGTTAATGCATACCAAGAAGATCAAAACTTAAACAAAGGTGCATTAACATTAGAGACATTAGAGAAATTAGGCGTTCAATAATTATCTAATCATTTAAGTAAGTAGTACTTAATAGCCCACTCATTGAAGTGGGCTTTTTTGTGTCTGTTATTTAAGAGATTGTACTGAGAGATGAGTTATAGTTTGTATTGATGATAACTTGTACCAATAGAATCTATTTAAAGTTAAAGGGTAGAAGAGGGTTACTTTCTTTTATTATATTTACGTCTTCTCGATTTTTTCTTCTCAATTTTATTTTCTGCTTGAAGTGCCATTAGCTCTGCAACTTCCACTTTCTCAACTGCTGCCATTTCAGGTGTTTCAATACTTAACGGGCCAAGTGCGCCTGAACGTAACTCATTTAATAAAATAGTGGATACCTTATAGATATCAAAATGCCCACCTGCACGCAAAGCACCACGACGTTTAGCAATTAATTCCATTAACTCATGGTCTGATTGTGGTACATCATCAAATTCATAGCGTTGCTGTAAACGCGGTAGATAGTGCTCAATAAGGTACTCTGCCGCGTAATATGCAATATCTTCATACTCTATGGCTGTATCTTTAATGGCACCTGTAACTGCTAAACGATAGCCTGAATTGGCATTTTCAATTTTAGGCCATAAAAACCCAGGAGTATCAGAAAGCATGATGCCACTAGGTAAACGAATACGCTGTTGGTTTTTAGTGACTGCTGGTTCATTACCTGTTTTAGCGATGATTCTATCGGCTAAGATGTTAATAATGGTCGATTTCCCAACATTTGGAATCCCCATGATCATGGCTCGAATCTGTTTATCTTGGCCTAAACGATGCGGTAACATTTGTTCACACAGTTTGGTGATTTGATGTACTTGTTCAGGTTTACTAGTAGTAATCGCAATGGCTTTGATATCTTGATCTTGCTCTAAGTATTCAATCCATTTTTCAGTAATAGCTGGGTCGGCAAGGTCTGCTTTATTTAATACTTTGATACAAGGTGTCTTTTCACGAATCGCACCTATAAGTGGATTTTCACTACTATAAGGAATACGTGCATCAACCACTTCTATAATGATATCCACCTGAGGTAAAACTTCTTTAATTTGCTTATGTGCTTTATGCATGTGCCCAGGAAACCACTGGATATTCGCTTTACTCATGTATGTTGTTGCCTTTTAAATTTACTTATTTGGATAGTTATTTTCGATAATAGTGGTGGGGATAAATACACTTTATGACCCCATAAAAACTTGATCAGCATTACTATTATAAAAAATGAACATTTATAGATAAATGTTAACACTTATCACTTGTTAACGGGAGAAAATAGATAGAATGGTTTGCTATGTATAGACGCTGTTAATTTGTTTGTGGTTATTTTGCAGGCTTATGATCTCAATATTTAACAATTAATTTAGTGCTGAAGGTGTTTTCTACTTGTTGCCTAGAGTGACTTTGATATACTTGCGAAAATTTAATGACTACCGCTGTTTTTTTGACTTATATCATATTAAGTAATCTAAAAGTACAGTAGCCATTACTTTCCAGTTCGTTTTATAAAAAGCAAATAAGGTTATACCTTTGAGTTTACAGTATCGTCAGCAAACGGAATTATTGTCTATTACCCGTAGATTTTTTTCGCGTGCGCGAAACTTTTTTATGGAACGAAACGTACTTTCAATATTGGTTATTTTATTTTTGAACTTAGCAATACTTTTTCAAGGCATTGTTGAAGAAAAAAGTGAAATAAGCAGTTTGTTAGCGAAAGGCGCATTACCTGATATTATTTCAGCTAATGCAGTAGGTTATTTCACTAGCCCTATATTGTCTAACCACTTAATAGTCGGGTTATGTTGGTTAATCTTCTATTTCTTTCCTAAACATCGTGCTGCGATGGTTGTTCAAAAAGCAGCTTTTGCTTTTTGTGACACATTGCAAACCTTTATTGTTACTAATACCCGTGGTTGTCGTGCACCACCTCAGGTATAGGTTAAATAGTTATTTTAAAAATGGGTGTTACTCATTTTTATAATGTTATTTAGCCGCATTTAGTTACTTTTCTCTTATTGTTTTCATTCATGTTTTTTATCAGCGATGAAAACGTATTTGAGAATAATCTTATACTGTTGTATTTAGTACTTGATACAACATCTTTTAACTTTAGGTTATAGCAATACGTTTAATTAACATGTGTCAAAGTAGGTAATAAAAGTGCGTGAAAGGATTTATTTTTCACTTATTTTTACTAGTCACTTGCATAGATAGTTACACGGATTGGTATTAGTAGGATGGTCCATTGTTAATTCGTAACCTTTGTAATATAGCTTTAGCTAGCATAGTCTTGACCTTGTCAGGCTGTAAAGGCGGAGTACTCGATCCAAAAGGACAGATCGGCTACGATGAGAAAAATCTTATCATCATAGCTACCGTTCTTATGTTGCTCGTAGTTATTCCCGTCATCGTAATGACTTTATATTTTGCATGGAAATATAGAGACTCCCGAACTCATGAAATATACGCACCGAAATGGGCTCATTCTACTAAGATTGAAGCTGTCGTTTGGGCTGTGCCTATTTTAATCGTTCTTGTTTTAGGTGTCATCACATGGGAATCAACACATCGTTTAGACCCATATAAACCACTTGAAGGTAAAGGTGAACACATTACCGTTGAGGTGGTGTCATTAAACTGGAAATGGTTATTTATTTATCCTGAGCAAGGCATTGCAACGGTAAATGAATTAGTGTTCCCTGCTAATGTACCTGTTGAATTCAAGATCACATCAGAAAGCACGATGAATTCATTCTTTATTCCACAGTTAGGCAGCCAAATTTATTCAATGGCTGGCATGCAAACTAAATTGCACTTGATTGCTGATGAACCTGGTACGTTCAAAGGTATTTCAGCTAACTACAGTGGTGCTGGCTTCTCTGGAATGAAATTCAATGCTATTGCAACACCAACGCAAGCGAACTTTGACGATTGGGTAAGTAATATTAAAGCTCAGGGTAATACATTAACTAAAGATGGTTACTATGAACTAGCTGAACCTACTGAAAACCATCCTGTTACTTATTACGGTAATGTTGAAGACGATTTATTCCACACAATCCTGATGAAGTTCATGGTGCATATGTCAGGTAAAAATGACATTTCTGAAATGAAAGGTATGGAGCATAAAATGGGTGAACATAAAGATCATTCAGGACACTCGGATCATTCAGCGCATTCATCTCACACCCAAGGCGAGGAGTAATCATGTCGTTTTTAGGTAAAATAACTATGGATGCAATTCCACTTCATGATCCCATTCTTGTGGTGACCATGATCGGTATTGCTATAGGTGGCCTCGTTTTATTAGGGCTTATTACAAAATACAAAAAATGGGGCATATTATGGCGTGACTGGATCACTTCAGTTGACCACAAACGCCTTGGTATCATGTACATCATTCTTGCATTAATCATGTTATTCCGTGGTTTCAGTGATGCAATCTTGATGCGTTCACAATTAGCATTGGCAACCAATGGTTCGCCTGGCTATTTACCGCCAGAGCATTACGACCAAATCTTTACGGCACACGGTGTCATTATGATCATCTTTATGGCAATGCCATTCATGGTTGGTTTAATGAACATCATCTTGCCATTACAGATTGGTGCGCGTGATGTTGCTTTCCCATTCTTAAACAACTTAAGCTTCTGGCTAACTGCAAGTGGCGCGATCTTAATGAACATTTCACTGGTATTTGGTGAGTTCGCTAAGACAGGTTGGGTAGCTTATCCTCCGCTTTCGGAGTTGACCTTTAGCCCTGGGGTGGGGGTCGATTATTATATTTGGGCCTTGCAGATATCGGGACTGGGTACACTGTTAACTTCTGTTAACTTCCTAGTGACGGTATTTAAAATGCGTGCTCCTGGTATGACCCTAATGAAAATGCCTATTTTCACTTGGACTTGTACTTGGGCAAACATCCTAATTGCTGCTTCATTCCCAATTTTAACTGCTGTATTAGCAATGTTAACACTTGACCGTTACATGGATTTCCACTTTTTCACCAATGATCTTGGTGGTAATTCAATGATGTACATCAATCTGTTCTGGGCATGGGGTCATCCTGAAGTTTACATTCTAGTATTACCGGCATTTGGTATATTCTCAGAAATTATCTCTACATTTACGGGTAAACGTCTATTTGGTTACAAATCGATGATTTACGCGAGTGGTGCTATTTCTATCTTAGGCTTCATCGTTTGGTTACATCACTTCTTTACAATGGGATCAAGTGCTAACGTTAATGCCTTCTTTGGTGTAATGACCATGATTATTGCGGTACCAACTGGTGTGAAACTATTTAACTGGTTATTCACTATCTACCGCGGACGTTTGCGTATCACGGTACCAGTATTATGGACACTTGGTTTCATGGTGACCTTTACTATCGGTGGTATGACAGGCGTACTATTAGCAATTCCTGGTGCTGACTATGTATTACATAACAGCTTATTCCTAATCGCTCACTTCCATAACACAATTATCGGTGGTGCTGTATTTGGTTACCTAGCTGGTTTTGCTTTCTGGTTCCCTAAAGCGATGGGTTTCAAGCTTAATGAAAAATGGGGCAAGGTATCTTTCTGGTGCTGGATTGTTGGTTTCTTCGTAGCATTTATGCCGTTATACGTACTAGGTTTCCTAGGTATGACTCGTCGTCTAAATCATACTAATACACCTGAGTGGAACTTCTGGTTATACCTAGCTGCTGTTGGTGCGATCATTATTATGTTCGGTATTATTGCGCAAGTGATTCAACTATACGTGAGCTTTAGAGACCGTGAAGCGCTTGATGATAAAACAGGTGATCCATGGAACGGTCATACACTTGAGTGGGCGAGTACGTCACCACCACAAGCGTATAACTTTGCTGTCATTCCACACGTTGATGATATTGACGCTTGGACAGATATGAAAGAAAAAGGTCAAGCTTACGTTACTAAAGAAAGCTACAGCCCGATTCATATGCCTAAGAATACCTCTGCGGGTGTCCTAATGGGTGCTACATTAACTATTTTCTGTTTTGCAATGGTTTGGCATATCTGGTGGTTAGCAGGTGCTGGTCTAATTGGTGCGATTGCGGTGTTTATTAAGCGCTGTTACTGCAACGATGTTGATTACTACGTACAACCAGATGAGATTCTTGAAACTGAAAAAGCATTTAATTTAAGTGGCCGTGAAGGAGTTAAAGCATGAGTACGCTTTCAGCAGATTTAGCATCTACTAATGTAGATGCTGCATCAACACATGATGATCATCACGATCATCATGATACATCAGGTGATACCGTATTTGGTTTCTGGTTATACCTAATGACGGATTGTCTATTATTTGCCTCGTTTTTTGCTACCTACGCTGTGTTGTTTATGAACACAGCAGGTGGAGTGTCAGGTAAAGACATTTTTGAACTGGATTTTGTTGCTGTGGAAACAGCAGCATTATTGTTAAGTAGTATTACTTTTGGTTTTGCAATGATTGCAGCGCAAGGCCAGAAGAAAGCATTAACATTAATCTGGTTATTAGTAACGTTTTGTTTAGGTGCAGTGTTCATCGGCATGGAAATCTACGAATTCCATCACTTGATCGTTAATGGTCATGGCCCACAACACAGTGCTTTCTTAAGCTCATTCTTTGCATTAGTTGGTTTACATGGTTTACATGTAACAGCTGGTTTAATCTGGATGACTATTATGATGATTGAAGTGGCTCGTCGTGGTTTAGGTAAAGCGACGGTAACACGTTTAAGCTGCCTAAGCTTATTCTGGCACTTCCTAGACATCGTTTGGATTTGCGTATTTACCGTTGTTTACTTAATGGGGGCAATGTAATGAGTCAAGATACACATCATGATGAATCACACGGTACTGTTAAAAGTTACTTAGTTGGCTTTGTGCTATCAGTTATTTTAACGGCTATCCCATTTTACATGGTAATGGGTGGTGATTACTCTAAAATTACTACTATTTGGACAATCGTTACTTTAGCGATTATTCAAATCTGGGTGCATTTAAAATACTTCTTACACCTAAACTTTATTACTGAAGATGGCCGTGCAAATAGCTTCTCATTCCTATTTAGTGCATTGATTATTGTCATGGTAGTAGGTTTGTCTGTTTGGATTATTTATGAATCAAACGCAATGATGATGCACTTCTAGATTCTAGTGTATTTTCAAAAAGAGGTTAGAGATGTTTCGTCGTTATCTAAGTGTAACTAAACCTGGCATTATCATGGGTAACTTCATCAGTGGAGCGGGTGGTTTTCTACTTGCTTCGCGTGGTGATGTAGACCTATGGTTAATGTGTGCCACGTTAATTGGTTTATCACTGATCATAGCATCGGGGTGTGCAATCAATAACGTGATTGATAGGGATATAGATGTGGTGATGGCACGTACTCGTAAGCGAGTTACCGTCACTGGCGAAATGTCTGCATTCTGTGCGTTGTCTCACGGCGTAGTATTAGGTATTGCAGGTTTCGGTCTGCTTATTGCCTATACGACGCCGGCAGCAGTACTTTCTGGTTTGTTTGGTTACTTCATTTATGTTGTTGTTTACAGCTTATATATGAAACGTAAATCTGTGTATGGTACTTTTGTTGGTAGTTTATCTGGTGCAGTGCCGCCTGTTGTGGGTTACTGTGCAGTGACAGGTCAGTTTGATATGGCAGCGGTTATTTTATTAGTCATGTTCAGTTTGTGGCAAATGCCACACTCTTACGCGATTGCTATTTTCCGCTTTAAAGATTATCAAGCAGCGAATATACCAGTATTACCAGTATCACAAGGTATTGATAAAGCGAAGCAACGTATTGTTATTTATATCGCAATCTATGCATTAGTGGTGATGTTATTGCCTATTGCTGGTTTTACAGGTTTAGCCTTTATGGCGGTTGCTTGTATCACTAGTTTCTGGTGGTTACTAATGGCTTTACGTGGCTACCGTCGTGATGTTGATATCGTTGGTTGGGCACGTCGAGTATTCGCATTTTCAATTGTGAATATTACAGCATTAAGTATTGCGATGGCTTTAGATTACCAAAGCATTGCACCGCAAGCGTTCAGCTTTTAACTAAACAGTTAAATGTATTTATTGAAGGCCTTGAGTGAGAACTCAGGGCCTTTTTTTTGTTTTTAAAAACCAATATCGTAGTTTTATAGTCATCACCCCAATGACATTAATTAACTGATCTAGCTTACTTGTTAAACTAATACCAATCACACTAAGTAACTGAGTTATTTTACTTGTTAACATAACTGATTCCTTCGTTGTAATTTTCGCAAATAAAACAACTATTAAAGCATTAACATCGTTTGGTTAATTCTCCGATAGACTATTAACGAAGTTAATCGTCGAAAGGCTTAAATTACGCCTTGAACTAAGCCATTTCTCCTGCGCAATATTGAGATCACTTATTTAAAAAAATTAGTATTAGACCTTCGGAGTAAGTGTAGGTTTTTACTTGGCACTTTATAAAAGATATAGGTGCATTACTTGATATAAGCTTAGTGCAGGGGAATTGGAGTAAGGATTATTAACAGGGAAGGTGTGGCAGAGGTGCAAGCTATGCACCAGTACCACTGGTAATATAAAGAGTTATTTAGGTTGGTTTAATAGAGCTTTAATATCGGCAATATTGACAATCTTCTCATCAATTTTCAGGTAAGCGATGGCCTCGGTAAAGACAATCGTTGCTTCTATTACACCTGGCATATTGATTAGCTGCTCTGCGACTTCGCCAGCTTTCTTTTCATTTTTGACATTAATAGCAAAACTAAAGTTTTTAGATTTTCTTAGTGCTCGCATGCTTAAAGACACCAAAAACCAAGCGGCGCTAATGATCGACATTGCAAGAAAAATAGCTTGTTCACCGAATTCACCAGCAATTAATCCCCCTAATACTCCACCTGTAAAAGCCCCTAGGAACTGACTGCTTGAATAGATACCCATCACGCTGCCTTTTACCCCAGCCGGTGAAATACGAGACAAAAGAGAGGGCATGGTTGCTTCTAAATAGTTAAAGGCAGTAAAGAACAATACGACCATTACTACTAAACTAGTAAAACCGGTAGGCAGGTACCACAGTAAAAACAAAGATAGAGTGAGTAATAAAACCGATGCTGATAACATTTGCTTCTCTTTTTGTTTTTTGATGGCAAATATCATAAATGGAATCATCAGGAAAAATGAGCCGATTAACGTGGGTAGGTATAATTGCCAATGATCTTCTAGCATTAAACCACTTTCTACAAACTGTTTAGGTAAAGTAATAAAACACGCTGTCATAGCCATATGTAATGTAAATACCCCAAAATTAAGTCGTGATAATTGTGGGTGACGGATTAATTTTTTGAGTTGTGTTGGTAAGGCAACACTATCGCCACGAGGCGCTTTATTAATGGAGTTAGGTACAAAGAATTGAATCAAAAAAATGGCTAAAATAGTTAATACTGCAATAAACCAAAATAACCCACTTAAACCAAAGGCTTCAGCGGTAATAGGGCCTACCACCATCGCAATAGTGAAAGATAAACCGATAAACATACCGATAGTCGCCATCACTTTAGGTCGTTGTTCTTCTCGACTTAGGTCAGCCGCAAGGGCTAGAATCGCACTGGCAATTGCGCCCATTCCTTGTAATGCTCGTCCAAATACTACGCCATAAATAGTATCTGACATGGCAGCTACAATACTACCGAGTAAGAAGATAAGTAGACCAATCAGGATAATCGGTTTACGTCCATATTTATCAGATAAAATGCCCATTGGAATTTGTAGCATCGCTTGGGTTAAGCCGTAGGCACCAATAGCGATACCGATCCAAACAGGGCTATAGCCAATGAGTTGTTCGCCATAAATGGCAAAAATGGGTAGGATCATAAATAGACCCAACATACGAAGACCAAAAACAGCGGCTAATGAAAAGGCTGCTCTTTTTTCAATGCTATTTAAACCAGTACTACTCATAAAATATTATAACTCTGTTGTTGTGAGGCCTTAAGCAAGGGGGAAGCCACAGGTGAGGAGCGATATTTTATCATGGACATCAAGGTAAACAACCTTGTAATTTGTAGGTGAATTATTAAGCTTTGAATGTTTCATTGATCCTTTTCCAATTTACTAAAAGGTTTCAACGCATGACTTATCTTTCTATCATTCCAGTACAACCCATGTTAATAATAAACGCCTGTTATCTTTTTTATAAAGGGCGTTTCTATTTTGAATACAATCACAATACCGGCCATTACATCCGATGTAACAGGTCTTTCTGTTTTTAAAGAGGTTGAATATTCTGTTGAAGATTATAACGGCTTAATGATCAGCGAACGACAGGGTGCGTTGAATTTTCGCTATCGAATCAGTGAACCTGGCTATTTTAGTACTTGGCATGTTGCGGGCGATCCAACACTAATCATTATTCGCTCAGGAACCTTAAGAATGACCTTACGTAATGGCGAGTATCGAGATTTCTCTTCCGGCGACCTGTTTATAGCACAGGATAAGTTAGATAATAATGAGGTGTTTGATCAACAAAAAAATGGTCATACAGCGGAGTTAATTGGTGACCAGTTACTTCAAGCTGTACATATTAAGCTTAGTAAGTCGGTATAGTAAGTGGTCACTTATTTTGAGGTGCTTTGATTATAAAAAGCATAATAGAGAATTAATTGTTGTTATTTAGACAATAGTTAATTGTATTTAGGTCTATTGTTGTTAATGTTTTATGGTATTAATATGCAATTCCAAAGTTATTATTGTAGCGTTAATCGACGCTGCTTATTGTTTAAAATGAGGAGTTATTGATGACTTTAGCTGAAAATAAATTATTTCAAGCTGTCTCTGTGGGTGATGTTGAACTAGCGAATCGTATTGTAATGGCGCCTTTAACGCGCACGCGTGCTCCTAATCACCAACCAAATGCATTGATGGCGGAATACTACGCTCAACGTGCAAGTACTGGTTTGCTGATCACTGAATGTACTATGGTCAGTGAAAATACTTCTTCATTTGGTGATGATCCTGGTATCTACTCACAACAACAAATCGAAGGCTGGAAGTTAACTACAGAAGCAGTACATCAAGCCGGTGGTCGTATTTTTATGCAAATATGGCATGCCGGGCGTGCGGCTCATCCATTACTTAATGGTGGTAAAGAAGCCGTTGCGCCAAGTGCGATTGCTATTGAAGATGTAACACATACACCAGAAGGTAAAAAGCCTTATACAGTACCACGTGAATTAAGTGTTGAAGAAATCAAAGAAATTGTTGCAGATTTTCGTCAAGCTGCGCTTAATGCAAAAGAAGCGGGGTTTGATGGAGTAGAGATTCATGGTGCGAACGGGTACTTAATTGATCAGTTCCTGCGAGATAGTGCCAATAAACGAACAGACCAATATGGTGGTTCTTTTGAGAATCGTTCTCGCTTCTTACGAGAGGTGATAGAGGCTGTAACTGAAGTAATGGGAAGTGGGCGAGTAGGTTTGCGTTTATCACCTTTAAATAGCTTTAATAGCATGAAAGATAGCGATCCTATTGCTTGGTTAACTTACCTTGCCACTATGTTGAATCAGTATCAGTTAGCTTACTTACATGTGATGCGTGCCGACTTTTTTGGTTTGCAGAAAGCTGATGTTATTCCGGTAGCAAGAGAAGCTTATCAAGGGCATCTAATGGTGAATATGGGATACGGAGCAGCAGAAGCGGCTGAGGTTATCAGTAATAACCAAGCTGACAGTGTTGCTTTTGGTACCAGTATTTTAGCCAACCCTGACTTTGTAGAACGCATTCAACAAGGAGTAGAGTTGAACACGCCTGAGCAAAGTACCTTTTATACACCTGGTGCAGAGGGTTATACAGATTATCCTTTTATGGATGCGTCATAATAATATTATTTTATATGTCAGAAACAAAAAGAGCGGCTTTGCCGCTCTTTTTAATACTGCTGTTTAATCTATTACTTCCGGTTTAGGTTCGGTTTTAAATAGTTTTACGATCATCACAAAGAACAGTGGTGCAAAATACATAACGAGACAAGTTGCTGCAATCATTCCCCCCATTACTGATGTACCTAGTGCATTTCGTGCATTAGCACCAGCTCCAGTACTCACAACTAACGGTAAGACCCCTAATACAAAGGCTAGCGAAGTCATGATAATGGGACGTAAACGCATTTCACAGGCATGTACTGTGGCAGAAACTAGGTCAACACCTCTATCGAATTGTTCTTTAGCAAACTCCACAATCAAAATAGCGTTCTTCGCGGTTAAACCGATAGTGGTTAATAAACCAACCTGGAAGTAAACATCATTCTCAAAGCCACGTAATAAGATAGCTGTTAATGCACCTAATACCCCTAATGGTACAACTAAAATAATCGCTAATGGAATACTCCAGCTTTCATATAAAGCAGCTAAACAAAGGAAAACCATCAATATTGAAATCGCATATAAAATAGGTGCTTGGTTACCCGCTTCTATCTCTTGGTATGAAGTTCCTGTCCAGCTTACTTGCACATCACTTGATACTTCAGCAGCTAATTTATTAACTTCCGCTATTGCATCACCTGTACTGTAACCTGTTGCCGCTTCACCTAACACTTCTAATGCTGAGTTACCATTATAGCGCGACAATTGCGGGGAACCCACTCCCCAATGCGAAGAGGTAAAGGCAGAGAAGGGAACCATTTCATCTTGGTTATTACGTACATACCAATGATCTAAATCTTCTGGGCTCATACGGTACGGTGCATCTGCTTGAATATACACTGTCTTAGAGCGACCTTTGTCGATAAAGTCATTCACATAAGATGAACCCCAAGCAATCGATAAAGTATCATTAATATCACTGATACTCAGACCGTATACTTTGGCTTTTTCATAATCGATATCGAGATAGAACTGTGCATTATCTTCTAAGCCATTTGCTCGGCTTCTTTGCAGTACAGGGCTTTCAGCCATTTTAGCCAATAGTTGATTACGTATCTCAACTAACTTGCTATGGCCAACATTACCAATATCTTCTAGATAGAAATCGAAACCTGTTGATGTGCCTAACTCACGAATAGCTGGAGAATTGAAGGCAACAATTGAGGCTTTTTTATAACTCGAAAAGTAAGCCATACTGCGTTGAATAATGGCATTAACATTAGTTTCATCTGTGGTTCTTTCAGACCAATCTTTTAAACCGACAAATGCCATACCTGCATTTTGACCCGACCCAGCAAAGTTAAAGCCTGATACAGTAAATATGGTGCCAACAGTGTCACTTTCATTGTCTTCGAAATAAGTTCTCACGTCGTTCATGACGGCTTCAGTTTGCTTGATGGTTGCCCCTGTTGGCAGTTGTACCATCACATTAAAGTCACCTTGGTCTTCACTGGGTAAAAATGAACTTGGGATGTTGTTAAACAAGTAACCAGCACCGGCAAATAACACCACGTAAATAATCACAAAGCGGGCAGGGCGAGCTAATACACGCCCAATTGAGCCGTGATAACCTTTTAACAAACGATCAAAGCCTATATTAAAGTAGGTAAACACTTTTGATGATTTAGTTTTATCTACTGGTTTCAATAGGGTTGAACAAAGTACCGGTGTTAAGGTTAAGGCAACGATCACCGATAACACCATTGCGGTAACAATAGTAATTGAGAACTGTTTATAGATAACCCCTGTTGAGCCTGACATAAAGGCCATTGGGATAAATACCACGGTTAATACCATAGTAATGCCAACTAAGGCACTGGTGATCTGTCCCATTGACTTTTTAGTGGCTTCTAGAGGAGAGAGCTTTTCTTCGTGCATAATACGCTCAACATTCTCGACCACGACGATCGCATCATCGACTAATAGGCCGATCGCTAATACCATACCAAACATGGTAAGGGTATTAATGGAAAAGCCTAATAGAGACATAACAGTAATGGTACCTAGTAATACTACAGGTACGGCAATAGTAGGAATGAGCGTTGCACGAAAATTTTGTAAGAAAAGCAGGATAACAAAGAAAACCAAAATGATTGCTTCACCTAAGGTTTTAACGACCTCTTCAATTGATAAGCGAATAAATTTGTTATTATCTACGGCTTTCTTAAATGCTAACCCCTCAGGAAATGATTTAGATAATTCCGCTAGTTTTTCATCTACAGCATTTTGTGTATCAAGCGAGTTTGCACCCGATGCAAGGGTGATTGCAATACCTGATGTTGCATAGCCATTGAACATCGGGACAACACTAGAGCTTTTACTACCTAACTCTACTCTTGCCACATCTTTTAAGCGTACTTTGGAGCCATCTTCATTTACTTTTAGTAAAATCTCTTTAAATTCATCAACTGATGTTAATAAACTTTGTGCGGTAATCGTCGCATTAATCATTTGTGAATCAGTGGAAGGGGTACCACCAATTTGTCCAACCGTGACTTGACTGTTTTGTACTGATACTGCGTCCGATACATCAACAGGAGTTAAGTTATAGCTATATAGTTTAGCGGGATCTAACCAAATACGCATCGCATAAGAAGGACCAAAAATGGTCACACTACCGACACCATTTACACGACTAATAATATCTTTGATACTTGAATTAGCATAATCTTGGATATCGCCTGCATTCATTGAACCATCAGGGGAATAAAGTGCGGTCACCGACATAAACCCTGAGGTACTTTTTGTGACGGTTGTACCGGCATTTTGAACGGCTGTAGGCAAACGGCTACTTGCTTGTTGTAAGCTATTTTGCACTTGTACTTGTGCAATATCTGGATCGGTTTCAGCACTAAAAGTTAAGGTAATTGAAGCACTACCTGAAGAGTCACTGGTGGATGACATGTACAGTAAGTTATCTATTCCCGTCATGCTCTGCTCAATAACCTGAGTTACACTGTCTTCAATGGTTTTTGCCGATGCACCGGTATAAGTTGCACTGATTTCAACTGAGGGTGGCGCAATAGTTGGATATTGTGCTATTGGTAAATTTAAAATCGAAGCGATACCCGCAATTAATACTACGATGGTCATCGCCCACGCAAAAATGGGTCTATGAATGAAAAAGTGAGACATACTAGTTCCTATTCCGCTGTATCTGTTGTTGATGGGGTAGTGGTGTTTGCAGCAAGCTCGGCGCTGGTGATGTTACTATCAACGACGACAGACAAATCACTTTTTATTTTAGTTAGGTTGTTGGTAATAATACGATCACCAACTTCTAAGCCTTTTTCAACAACCCAACTGCTGCCCACTTCATTGCTTAATGTGATGCTTTTTTTCTCCACCACATTGTCTTCATTCACAACATAAACAGAAGGTGCGCCTGATTGACTTCTTACCACAGTATTTTGTGGTACAACGAGGTAATCTCGTGCTTCTGGGTAAGCGATATGTGCTCGAACATACATACCCGCTAATAATTCCCCGTCTGAGTTAGGAAATACTGCTCTTAATGTCACTGTACCTGTTGAGCCCTCTACCTGAGTGTCAACAAAGCCCAAAGTACCTTGTTGTTGGTAAGTGGTGCCATCTTCTAATGTCAATGTAACAGGCACGACAGGTTTTGTTGCGAGGGCATCTCTAAATTGTCGTTTTATTTTATATAAGTTCACAGCAGACTGTTGCATATCTACATATACATTATCCGTTTGAATGATGGTTGTCAGGTAATCAGTTTGGCCTGAGGTTAATAAAGAGCCTTCAGATACATTAGAGAAGCCTGCTTGACCTGAGATAGGGGCTTTAATTTTAGTATAAGATAACTCTATGTTGGCATAATCTAATGCAGCTTGGCTGATTGCTGTTTCAGCTTTTGCTTCTAAGTAAGTTGCTTCAGCTTGATCAAAAAGTTGTTGGCTGCTGAGTTTTTTCTTTAATAGTTCTGCGTAACGCTCCATCTCTTTTTTGGCATTAGCTTCTGTACTTTGCGCTTTTTTTAGTTCAGCTTTAGCACTGTTCACCGTTGATTGATAAGTGGTAGGGTCAATTAAGAAAAGAGTATCACCTTCTTGTACATAACTGCCTTCTTCATACAAGCGACTTTTCACAATACCTGTTATTTGTGGCCTTACTTCTGCTTCCTTAAAGGCTGTCACTCGACCGGGTAATTCACTACTTAACCGTAAATTTACATAATCTACGGTTAATGTATCGACATGAATTTTTGCTGCAGCTTGTTGATTTGGTGGTGTTTCATCTCCACAGCCCAATAGGCTTAAGGAAAGGCTTAACAGTAAAGGGTATTTAATTGCGTTAGCAAAAGTCATAGGTCAACCTCGGTGTAAAATAAAATAGAACGATGGATAATAACTATCCCATAAAAGGAGTTAAGGCAGAGTTAAGATGAACGATTATCTACATTTTTAGTTAATAAAAACGTGAACAATATTAACTTACTCATATTGCTAATATGTTATGGCATTTTAATACTTAATAAAGCCATTATTTCAATAATATTAACAGGCAATTGTGACAAATTATTTTTAAGAAAAATCTTATTAAGTATGTGATTAATATAATGT
>NZ_QOCB01000034.1 GCF_003318165.1 Psychromonas sp. B3M02 | reverse complement strand
ACTCAGGATGTAATTTCTTTAATATTATTAAGATTAATAGACTTAAAATACTCATTCTTTTAGTTGTAGTAATTTTATATGAATCGAGAGCTAAAAGTATTTTTTTTACTTCTCTAAGAGATGATATTCCATGGTAAATCAAAACCATTTCAATTAGGGATACAACATATTCATGATTCAGTATATTGTCTTGAATTGGAAAGTTGGGGTAATCCAATTCAGATAAATTAACTCGTATATACTCTTTCAATACAGGTGAAGGTAAAGTTACAGAGAGGTCAAAGAATCGACTTAAATAAAGATTAGCATCAAATCCATTACCATAAACCGCCTTTATTGAATGTTGTAGTTGCTCTGAATCTGTTGCAATCACAAATACGAAGTTTTTAGTATTAAAAAAATGTTTAACGCTTTCTATTACTTCTATTGAATAATTCGGTCTACACCGGTCTAGTTCATCAATTAAAATATAAACAGGGTATTTTTTGGGATGATCACCGGATTTGCTGACGTCAATAAAGGCTTCTGCTATAGCTTCTAAGGCAATTTTGAAATCTTTAATACCATTCATTTTTTGACGTTGTTCTAAAACTGTTTTTAATACTTCTTTAAGTGCATCTCCACATTCTTTCTCAGCTATATTTATGCCAAAAGTTGAAGAGATATCTTCAATTAGAGATTCATCGTCAGGGATACCTGTCTTATGTTTTAGATACCCAATTGCTAATGAGGGGATAGATTTCTTTACAAAATGAGTTCCTTTTTCAAAGAAATTTCTAATTAGTGCATTGTTGTCAGATATAGGGTTAGCAAGTTGAGAATGAAAGCAATCGATGAGAGCAGTCATTGGGTCATGGCTAAAATCAGACTTCCAAGCGTCAAAATAAATGACAGGATGATTATGTTTTAATTGATTGTACCAACATTTTAAAAAGGTAGTTTTACCTGCTCCCCACTCCGAATTTAGATTAAGTACGTAGCCTTCAGGCCCTTTAGGAGTTAAAAAAGTTGTTAAATAATCTGCATAAGGTTTACGTTGAATTATTGGATATCTTTCAAATGTTTCTTCTGCACTGATAATTTCTGCCATAGATTTTCTCAATTAATTATTTTTATGTTGTAAATATTATCTGATAGTTACATGCAATGCATAATAAACAATTAAATGTATTAATTAGTTATATTGCATTTCTAGACTCGGAAGTAGCTAGTAGTGCATCACTCAATGTGGTTACTACATCTTCACAGTTGAGTTTTTTGAAGCCATGAAATAGTTTTAGTAAAACTAAATAGGATGTTTGGATTAGCTGGTATGGGGGGATGGAGTGATTTATTCAGTAGCATAGTTATATAAGCGAACTGAGCTCTGTGTCCTCTCTGCAGTCCGAAACGGTAAGTTTAAAATAGAGAAAGTGGCTCGCCGATAAACCGAAACCGCTGTTTGTAAATGTTAATAAAGTAGAGTGAGCGGAGACGACTCTGTCTCAGGATGATTGAGTTCATACATTATCACTAATGCTTAATGTTGTAATCTCGCCTCGTCCTTCAATGAACTCTTTTTGCTAAAGAGGGTCATAACCAACCTGAGTAGATGCTTTATTAATTTAAACGTTAAGTCTTAATAATTTGCATCTTTACTTTCCATTAATTAGCAACGCTGTTTTGTAAAAAATTAATGTCTAATTAATCGATACAATAAAAATTAAGGTAAAAAATGAGTAAAACAACTAAAACGTTAGCGGGTTCCCTGTTATTAGCGACTTTATCTGCGTCTGTATTAGCCGCTCCACAAACAAACTCATCGGCATCAAGTATTAAAGCGGGTGTGGCTTTTGACCAAGGTTTTGGTGTTACCGCTCAATTCAATAATAAAATTAATGCCTTTATAGGTAACGATGGAGTATCAGCTGATTACCTTTTTAAGCAAGGCGCTTTCAACTCTGATATTCCTATTAATTGGTATGTAGGTGTTGGTGGGGCTATTAATTGGGATGATCATGACCACGATAATTCCTATGCTGTCCGTGTGCCGTTAGGTGCTTCAATCCCTTTTGCAAAAAGCTGGGACGTTTATGGACAAGTTGCTCCTGACCTGGCATTTAAAGATAGACATAATGATAACAACGACTTTACATTTGGTGTCGATGTTGCTTTAGGTGTACGTTACGGTTTTTAATTGCTTGATATATGTCTTGTAAAATAGAGGTGGGATGAGGTCCTACCTTTATCTATCCCTTAATAATCAAGCTATACTAATGTGCCCTTGCTTTTTAGATGGCTTAAAAAGAAAGTCGTCTACTATACCAATCACATTAAGTAACTGATCTATTTTACTTGTTAAAATAACTGACTCCCTCGTTGTAATTTTCGCAAATAGAAAAGCTATTTAAGAATTAACATTTTTTAGTTAATTGTCGAGAGGTTTAAATTACGTTTTGAACCAAGCGATTTTTCCTGAGCAAAATGTAGATCACTTATTTAATACAACTGGTATTACTAGCCAAACGTATTATTAGTTTTGGCTATATATTTTAGTTTTCTAGCCATACTGACCGTAAATTACGAAATAGGTTTTGAACTTAGACGCTAAGCGAATTAGTCGCATTTGCTTTATGGCTCCGCTTTATCCAGCTTGTTTTTACTTTGCTTCGGAAGTTGTCAATTATATCTTGGTCTATTTTGTATTTTGTTATGAATGAAGGAAACGAATAAGAATGTGATCTTGATCTTTAATTCAAAAGAGAGATGTTATTTACTGTTATTTTTTTATGGTTATTGCTGATACAAAAAAGTTCAATATTTCATCATGTTTTTTGTGAAAAAATGGAAAAATGATGGATTTAACACTTATTTAGCATTTTGCTTTGATTAAATAATGAGATGTATGTCACATTAAGATTCTTTTTTGTCAAATAATTTGTGACGTCTCGTCATATAAGTGTGTTTGCTATTTCAGCCTTGAGAATTGTGTGGTAATTTTATTTTGCGCTTAAAGAGTTGTAATGCGTTGTTAACATTACATGACTTAAGTATCTAAAGGACTCAATTAAAATTAATAGCCACAAGGTGATGGAAAATGAAAAAAACAATTTTAGCAACAATGCTGACTTCTCTATTCGCAGCAACAGCAGCACACAGCGCAACAGTTTATGAAGCTGATGGCGTAACATTAGATGTTTTCGGTGATATCGAAGTACAAGCTGCAAAGGGCACTGGCGACGACGATCCTAAGATGATCAACCTAGACGATGCTGATTTTGGTATTCAAGCTGGTTACGCATTAACTGAAGATCTAAGTGCAGTTGGTAAAATTTCTGTAACTGGTGAAGATGAAGATATTGATGAAGTTGATGGCGATGTTACTACTACTCCAGAAGTTAACTTAGATGAAGCTTTTGTAGGTTTAAGCTCTGCTCAATGGGGTACGTTAACTGTTGGTCAACAATACATGATTTCTGATGACATCGGCATCGGTAATGATTACGCATTCGGTATTGCAAACTCATACGCTGGTGGTTACTACGACGGTCGTCAAGTTCTAAAATACTCTTTAGATAAAGGTAACTACTACTTTGGTCTATCTTACCTATTAAACACAGATTCTCCTTCTGATAACGTAGAGTCTATCGATGCTAAATTAGGTGTACGTCTTGACGCACTTGATTTAACTGCTTATTTAGGTAAAACAGACGTTGCTGATCAATCATCAACTACTGTTATCTTAGAAGCACGTTACACTATTGATAACCTAGCTTTAGAGGCTGCTGTAGGTAGTGCAGATGGTTACTCTTCTGATGAAGATAATACTTCATTTGGTGTTGCAGCTGCATACACTGTTGATAAAGTAACTTACTCTGGTGGTTACTCAATCTTCGACCAAGATGGCGCTGATGATAAAGTTAACAACTACTTCGTAAATGCTGCATACGCATTCAACAGTAATGTAACTGTATACGCTGAGCTTGGTGGTGACGATACTGATGATTCTGAATTAGGTTACGCTGCTGGTATGGCTGTAACATTCTAATTTAGTTTTTATTAAATAAAGTGTTCTTTTTGTTCTAAACAAAATAAATACTAACTATTTAATAAACAATAAAACTGCTTACTTGTGCAAACAGGTAAGCAGTTTTTTTATGGGTGATCCTTATAAAAGTGAATCACTTATAGAGTGACTATCTAGGTTAGTAACTGTTTTTTGAATAATACCAATCACACTAAGTAACTGATCTATTTTACTTGTTAAAAGAACTGACTGCTTCGTTGTCATTTTTGCCAATAGAACAACTATTCAAGCATTAACATTTTTTAGTTAATTCTTCGCCAGACTATTAACGAAGTTAATTATCGAGAGGTTTACATTACGCCTTGAATTAAGCTATTTTTCCTACACAAAATTTAGATCACTTATTTAATGGATCTAACACATAGATATTATTATTATAAATTTGATATTAAACGCACATTAATACCCATTAGTGGTTATTTGTGGAGTTTGCCATGGGTACAATAGGTTAGTGTCTTTAGAAAAATAAACGAAGATATGGAAGGACCTTTGAAAGTGGGAGGTATCAGTGCCTACTTATTGTTATTAGAGTAAATAATTTGAGGAAGTAATATGTTAGAGCAAGTTGAAAAGGTCATTATGGCGCCACAGGGACCCGCTTTTTCTAAATTAGTACAAGGTTACTGGCGTTTAGGGAGCTGGAATATGTCTGCTCAGCAACGCTTAACCTTCTTAAAACAACATATTGAACTAGGTATCACAACTGTTGATAATGCGGCTATTTATGGTGATAGTGAGGTGTTATTTGGGGAGGCGTTAGCGCTCGATCCACAAGTAAAAGAGCAGATTCAAATTGTGTCTAAATTTGGCATTAATGGTATCGAAGCATCTATAAATGAAAAGCGAGTTTCCCATTACGATAGTAGCAAGTCGGCCATTATTCGCTCAGCTGAGAATTCATTAAAGCGTTTAGGGGTTGAACAACTTGACGCATTACTAGTACATCGACCTGATTATTTGATGGATGCTGACCAAGTTGAAGAGGCATTTTCTGAATTAAAAAAATCTGGAAAAGTGGCTCATTTTGGAGTGTCTAATTTTACACCTTCACAATTTGATTTATTACAATCACGTTTGAACCAACCTTTGATTACTAATCAAGTAGAAATTAATCCTATCAATCTATCTGCACTTGAAGATGGCGTACTGGATCAATTACAGCAATACCGTATTCGTCCGATGGCATGGTCATGTCTAGCTGGTGGTAATATTTTCCAGCATTCAGATTTACAAAATGCGCGCCTACGTGCTTGTTTGGAGCAAATAGCTGAAGAAATTGGCGCGATTTCAATGACTCAAGTTATTTTTGCTTGGGTATTAAAGCATCCTTCAAAAGCAGTTGCTTTACTGGGGACTGGTCAAATAGAAAGGGTGAAAGAAACCGTTGGCGCTTTATCATTAAAAATGAATACCGAGCAGTGGTATCGCATCTTAGTGGCCTCTAAAGGCCAGCCTGTTCCTTAGGGGGATTGTTTAAATAATTGTGCAGCAAGGTGCTTGTTTATGATCTCCTTACTGCACAACTTGAATTATTTCTTATATTAAGCTGAAGAAGAGTTCCCCTGCAAAGATTAATAGTATTCCTCCCATGACACGTTCAAACCAATAGCCTTGTTTTACAAAACGTTGGCGGACGCTCTCTTTGGAGAATAAAAAAGAGACGAGGCTAAACCACGCGGCTGTTGTTAGCACAATCCATATACCATAAATTGATTGGATTGCGATGGGGGTGTTTGGACTGACGATGGTAGTGAAGATCGCTAGAAAAAATAAGGTGGCTTTAGGGTTAAAGACATTGGTCATGAAACCAATGCTAAATGCTTTCTGTTGATCTTTTTTATTACTGTTTGTGTCGAGCGGATTCGCTTGGTTTGTGGTGGCTTTACTACTCAGTAAGTTAATACCTAAGTAGGTCAGATAGGCAGCCCCTAGGACTTTTGCCGATAGCATTAAATAAGAGGATTGTGAGATCAATAAACCTATACCCAATACAGTATATATAACATGAATTGCAATACCTGCACCTATTCCTAAACTGGTAATAATCGCGGTCTTTCGTCCAAAGCTAATGCTTTGCCTAAGTACAATGGCGAAATCAGGTCCAGGGCTGATGACGGCGAGAAAATGAATGAGCGTTAACATTAAAAATTCGTGTAAGTAATGCATATTGTCCTTTCAAAGATAAAGTGAATGAAGAAATAAAACAGATTAAGCTTAGCCATACTTAACCAATACAGTACCAAAGCTAAGTGTTTGAACTAGCTAAATAAACTGGTTTCTATGTTAATTTATTTAAGGCTAAAGACAATAGCGCCTGCTGACTATTTTCAGGTAAAGGATGTCGACCTTTGCCGAGTAAATAGTTTTCTTTAAAGGTATTAAACAGAAGGTGCATGATTTCAGCATTTTCAAACTCTTTTAAGCTGGCTAAGACTAAACTCGCTACTTCAGCAGTGGCTAGTTGGTTGTCTTTTGTTGCTTTGCGTACAAGGTATTCTGATAATTTTTCTGGTGAAAAAGATAACACTGGAAAGTTGTTTAAATAAGGACTTTTACGAAACATTTTTTTTGCTTGTGCCCACGTTCCATCTAATAAGATAAATAGAGGACGTTTATTTTGTATTAACTCTGGAAGTGTTGCTTGTTCGATTATCTGTCGATTTACCTCTGCATACTCCGAAGGAAAAACAACAATCGGCATCCACTTTGTATCCCTTAATAGATTTAACATCTCTGCTTGAGGCTTAGTACGAGACCAAATATAAGCGTAAGTATCGTCAATAAGATCGGCAATCAGTCGACCAGTATTACTGGGTTTCAAAATTTCATCATCATACATCAATAATAAAAATGCACTTTGGCTACTGACGGTTTGTTTAATCTCACATAAGCACAGGTAGGGTAATAGCATACAGTGCTTACAACGGTTAATACTGCCTCCTCTCGCTAGGAAAGGACGGGTGCTTTGACTTAAACGATAATCATATAATGTGTGAACTGCATGGATCCGCATAGTGAACTCTTTGATTGTAAAATGATCCCATTTAATTTTTTATACAACAGCGATGGATTTGTTACTATACGCGAATAGGGCAATATTATTCTAACAATTCCCCTTAAAACCTATTATTAATTATTTTACTGAGAATATAATGGCTGAAAAAAAACGTATTTATATCGCTTACACTGGCGGCACAATCGGTATGAAACCTTCGAAAAATGGCTATATTCCTGTTGCAGGTTATTTATCTGAAACGATTAAAAATATGCCGGAGTTTTTTCATGAAGATATGCCAGATTTTGAAATTCATGAATATGAGCCATTGATTGACTCTGCTGATATCTCTCCACAAGCATGGCAAATATTAGCCAACGACATTCAGCAAAGATACCATGACTTTGATGGTTTCATTATATTGCATGGCACAGACACCATGTCTTATACTGCGTCGGCGTTATCGTTTATTTTTGAAAGTTTAAGTAAACCGGTCATTATTACCGGATCTCAAATTCCGCTTTCCCAGCTTCGTTCTGATGCGCGTGCTAACTTGTTGAACTCTTTATATATTGCGGCTCATCATCCGATTAATGAAGTGTGTTTATTCTTTAATAACCAACTATTCCGAGGTAACAGAACCACTAAACAACATGCAGATGGTTTTAGTGCTTTTGTTTCACCAAACTACCCTGTGTTGTTGGAAGCCGGTATTGATATTAAAAATATCGCAGGAAAGAGGCAGCGTACAGTTAATACTCGTCTCACCATTGGCCAAATCGAAAAACAGTCGATAGCCATACTGCATCTATTTCCTGGATTAGATTGGCAGGTATTGGATAATTTATTAAAAAGCCCATTACAGGCATTAGTACTTTTAACTTATGGTGTGGGTAATGCCCAGCAAGATCCTGAGTTATTGAATACATTAAAAGAAGCCAGTGATCGTGGCATTTTAATTGTTAACTGTAGCCAGTGTTTAAAAGGCAGTGTGAATATGGATGGTTATGCCACAGGGCATGCGTTAAGTGAAGCAGGGGTGATCGGTGGTATTGATATGACAACCGAAGCAGTGATTGCTAAATTACACTATTTATTGAGCCAAGATCTGAGCCATAAAGTAGTGAAGGAGTTATTAACGACTGATTTACGTGGTGAGTTGAGCACTTCTTTTTAAAAAATTTATTTAAAATGCCTCGTTATTTATTAACGAAGCATTTTGATATTCACCTTATTCAGTTGTTAAAATCAATCCAGCATCATCTGCTAAGCTGCTTGCTATTGTAGAGCGCTCTGTTAATTTTTGGTATTGATCAGATAAAATCGTATCAACAAAGTGCCATTCACTTTCTACTTTTTCTGGTGTAAAAGTCAGTGTTAAGAAGCCACGGTCTTTAACATTAACATACTGTAAACCCTCGACTAACGAAATAAAGCCGGCTTCAGTTGCCTCAACAACGGTATTACTAATGCCTAAGTAATATTCAAGCCCTGGCGAGGAAATCGATGGTGCTGCAAATTCAACACCCACAATTGCGTCCTCTGTATTAGATAAGTTATTCGCCCAAGCGTTATGGGTATCACCTGCAACCACAACTAAGTTTTTGTCATTATTATTAAAGATGTCTAATACTTTATCGCGCTCGGTAGCGTACCCATCCCATGCATCCAGGTTGTAGGGAAGTGTTGGGAAAGATAGTTGGCTCAATACCTCGGTTGTTAACTTATCTGCATTCTCTGCGTAATAAGTTTGTTCTGCTGTTGTTAAGGTAGGGTCGCTAGCTTCGATTCGGGCGGCTAGTAATGCTAATCCACCTAACTCTTCGTAATCACTGGTGCTCATTGCATTTAATGCTATCGCACCTGGTAATTTCATCTCACCCATTAAGACTTGTTGTCCCAATAACTGCCAACGGCCTGTATTGGTTATTACGCTATCTTCAAGCCACTGTAATTGCTCTGCACCTAGCATGGTGCGTTCTGTTTCATATAAATCTTGATTAAATGTTTCTTCATCAAAAAACAGGCTACCATCATAGTAATCTGCATAATCTAATTGTTGGTCACGTGCTAATACACGTGTGTCTAACATGTAAAGATCGATGAGATCACCAAAAGCAAAGTGGCGGTAAATTTCTTCATTATTACCTTCACTCCATGGGCGAATCGGTAACCATTCAAAATAAGCTTGTAGGGCGGCGAGTTTTCGCTCTTCGAAACTACCTTCTCCATCATTATGATTACCTGCGCCGTCTCGCCAAGTATCATCAGCAACTTCATGGTCATCCCAGACAGTAATAAAAGGCACTTTACTATGTAGTAATTGTAAATCAGGATCACTGTGATATTGGGCGTATCGAGTCCGATAATCACTTAAGCTAAATAACTCTGTTGCAGGTAATACTTCACGGTCGAGTGCTTCTGCGTTTTCACTTGCATATTCATCTCGCGCATATTCATAAATGTAATCACCTAAGTGTAATACGGCATCTAACGATTCTTGCTGGGCTGCTAAGTTATACACATTAAAAAAGCCTGCAGGGTAATTTGCGCAAGACATTACAGCTAATTTTACAGAATCAGGGGAACCATCACTGATCGTTTTAGTGGTGCCTATGGTCGATGTTACACCATGACTAATAAAACGATAATAATAGGTGGTGTCTGCTTCTAGGCCGATCACATCTATTTTCATCGTATAATCTTTTGCTGCATTGGTGGTGCTGTTGCCTGTGCTGATTAATGTTGTAAAGGTTTGATCTTTTGATACTTCCCATGAAACAGTCAATTCTGCTTCAATATCGGGTGTAATGCGTGTCCATAAAATGACTGAATTAGCCAAGGGGTCACCACTGGCTATTCCATGATTGAAACTAACATTAGCAACGCTCACTTCACTTTCATCTTCTTCGCTAGCACAACCCATCAAACCATAAGAAACAACTGCTGCACCAGCACCTCTCGCCGTCAAGATCAGAAAGTCGCGGCGTGATATAGAACCTTTCATAAAACTATCCCTATTTTAAAAATTAATAGTGTATGGTGCTTTTATGACAACTGAGTTGTTAATTGATTGCTTTTTATTTGATAAATTATAGAAATATATTTAAGTGCACTATGTTGAATAGATAGCTCTGTATTGAATTGTTCGATTAAACTCTAAGTGAGTTTAAGATTAATACCAATTGCATTAAGCAGGGGGATGGCAAAACGATAGGCGGCTTTAGCAAATTGCATGTGGAAAAAGACGCAAAGTAGTGTCATCTACTTAGCATCTTTCATTTTATATACTCATCATTGCAATAATTAGTTACCTAACTCGATATTTTCTGCTCTTTGGAAGGCTGGGTGAGTGGCAAGTTGTTTAGCATAAGCTGATATATGCGGAAAATTAGCTAGTTGACCGCTATTCGCGACCAGTTCAACAATGAACGACATCATAATGTCTGCTCCTGTTAATTTATCAGCAACTAAATAGCGTTTGTCAGCTAGTGAATCATTAAAGTAGCTGATCACTTTGAAGGTTTCTGTATCTGCATAATCTGCTAAAAAGTTAGTGTCACAGCCATCCTTGTTCACAAACATTTTTAATAATAAAGGTAAAATGGCTGAGCTTTCGGCAAAGTGAATCCATTGGCTATATTCAATTTCGTCTGTTGTTGATTTTTCTGGAGCCAGTTGGCCGTTCGAATATTTATTAATCAGGTATTCTGTAATAGCACCTGATTCTGCAATGATTAAACCATCATCTTCAATCACCGGTGATTTCCCTAATGGATGAATGGCTTTTAACTCTGGAGGCGCTAGGAAGGTTTGATTATCTCTTTGGTATTCAATAATACTATAATTCACGCCAAGTTCTTCAAGTAACCAAATAATACGTTTTGATCGAGATTTATTCAGATGGTGTAGTTTAATCATATTTATATGCCTTATTTCGAGGACTACTCTTGCAAGTTATCACACATTTTGTCGCAGCTTTCTTTTAAACTTAATAGTTCTTCAATGGGTAGCTTAGATTTACATAACATCTCATTGGGCACCGCTTCTGCTAGGGATTTTAATTGAGCACCTTGTGCTGTTAAAAATATTTCTCGAACTCGCTCATCTTCTAATCCACGTCGTCGGACAAGTAGTTGCTTGTTTTCAAGTCTTTTTAACAACGGAGTTAGCGTACCTGAGTCTAAATGTAATTTAGTACCTAACGACTTTACGTTAATACCATCATGGCTCCACAGCACTATCATAACCAGATACTGAGGGTAAGTTAAATCTAATGCATTGAGCATTGGGCGATACGCTCTGATGATTGCATTTGCCGCACTATAAAGAGAGAAACAAACTTGTTTTTCGATCACGAGATCTGATGTATCGGATGCCATATTAGTATCTTGTTTTAGTGTGTTGCTAGCCATATTCAATCCTTTAAATAATTATATTGCGCACAATATACTTGCGTTATTGCTTTTATGAGGCATATAATAACGGCCAATTAGATTGTGCGCAATTTATTTTATTGATGTGTTGATCGCTATCTTAGACTGATTCATATTCGATCATCACTTTTTAAAATAGTTAACTAATAATCTATTCTCATCAGATCATATTTTATTAAAACAGCTTAAATAAGCTGTTCTCTAGGAGTCTTCAATGAACAATTTCAGTTACAAAAACACCACAGAAATTCATTTCGGCCAAGGTCAAATTACCGCGATCACTAATAGTATTCCTAAAGATAAAAAAATATTAGTGACTTACGGTGGTGGCTCTATTAAGGGCAATGGTGTTTATGATCAAGTCGTTGCGGCACTGGCTGAGCATAATTGGGACGAGTTTTCAGGCATTGAACCAAATCCACAATATGACACATTAATGAAAGCTGTTGAACGCATTCGTGCTGAAGGGTTTGATTACTTATTGGCTGTTGGTGGTGGATCTGTTGTGGATGGGACTAAATTTATTGCAGCGGCTGTCAACTTCGAAGGTGAAGAGCCCTGGGATATTCTTGCTAAACAAGGCGAGATTAAAACTGCATTACCATTAGGTTGTATTTTAACCCTACCAGCGACGGGGTCAGAAACAAATGCAGGTGCTGTGGTTACTCGTGGTAAAGAAAAATTAGCATTTGGTAATCCGCTTGTACGTCCTCAGTTTGCAGTACTTGACCCACAAACCACGTTAAGCTTGTCTGAACGCCAAACATCTAATGGTGTTGTTGATGCCTTTGTTCATGTAATGGAGCAATACTTAACGTACCCAGTTAATGCAAAAATACAAGATCGATTTGCAGAAGGCATTCTATTAACATTAGTTGAAGAAGGGCCAAAACTGATTGATGATTTACAAGATATGGAAGCGCGTACCAACGTAATGTGGGCTGCGACTCAAGCATTAAGTGGTTTAATCGGTGTTGGTGTTCCTCAAGATTGGGCAACACACATGATTGGTCATGAACTTACGGGTAATTTTGGTGTTGATCATGGTCGTAGTTTGACTATTGTTTTACCTGCTATCATGCAAGTCTGCCGTGAAGAGAAAAAAGTAAAATTATTACAATACGCTGAGCGTATTTGGAACATCACTGAAGGTTCAGATGATGCTCGTATCGACGCCGCTATCGAGCAAACGAAAGTCTTTTTCTCAGCGATGAAAACACCAGTATCGTTAAGTGAAATCGACTTAACTCAAGCAGATATTGATACAGCAATGGTAAGTTTAGAAGCACATGGTATGACTAAGCTTGGTGAAAATGGAACAATAGATTTAGCACGTTCGCGTCAAATTTTAGCAACTGCACTTTAAGTTAAGCGATTGTTTAAATAGTTAGTTTAATGATTGCTTTAAAACCTCATTAGTGGGACTAATGAGGTTTTTTTATTTGTCTGCTCACAACCTTAGCTCAGGTCTATCACTTGGTCACAACATTTCCCAATTAAGACCGGATCATGGCTAACAATCAATAATGCACACTTTTGTTCGCGCGCTAAATTAATTAATAACTCGGTAATTTCTTTTGCGATAAAAGGATCCAAGCGAGAAGTAGGTTCATCTGCAAAGAGAAACACAGGCTCAAGCAATAAAGCCCGCAAAATTGAAAAGCGTTGTAGTTCACCACCAGACACATTTTTTGCACTGCGTTCTAGTAGCGATGAAGTTAAATTAAGCCTTTGCATCAACGGCTTAATTTTATCTACATTAATTTTATGTAGCTTTACCAAGTCATCGAGTAAGGTTTGTAGTTTGACATGCTGACTTAAACTCGATGGAGGATCTTGAAATAGCTTTAACCATTGGCATGTTTTGGTATTGGTCAGTAATTTACTTACCTTTCCCTGTAGCGGTGGGAGCAATCCTAATAGCGTATCACCTAGTGTGCTTTTACCACAGCCACTGTCACCAACAACACCAATAATCTCTCCTGCATGGCAAGTTAGGTTGAGCTGGGATGCAAGTATTTGCGTGCCACGACCTATGCTTAAGCCATTTGTTTCTAAAATTGCTCTTCCAAGCGGTTGCTTAGGTTTATCAATTTGCCAATATTTGGGATCTGCATAAACTAAAGATTGTGTATATTTAGTTTGTGGAGCCTTGAGTACAGCTGCAGACTCTCCGGTTTCGATCATCTCGCCATCCTTTAAAACTAATATATCGCCACCTAACTGCTGAGCGACTTCAATATCATGTGTGATGGTTAATAGGCTGCCACCTAATGTACTTTTTTGTAGTAATTTAACAATGTCATTACGGCGACTAATATCTAAACCTTTAGTTGGTTCATCAGCAATGATCAGATTCGCGCCTGCTGCCGTTGCACTTGCAATCGCTAGGCGCTGCGCCATGCCACCTGAAAGTTCGCTAGGGCGTTGTAATGCTTTATCTTTTAAACCAAGGTGATTTAAGTCCTCGATACTATGTTCAAAAGCTTGTTCGTTATCTAACCCTTGAACCAGTTCATACACTTCAGCGATTTGTTCATAATTAGGCATAAGTGGGTCAAGTGAGTGCCAAGGCTCCTGAGGCAGCATACTAACCTGCTTGCCCCACAAGTTAGCACTATCAGCCGGAGTGACATGATTTCCAAATATTTCGATACTGCCAGAAACGCTTAACGTGTCGGGTAATAATCCCATAATTGCTTTTGCAATTAAGGTTTTACCTGATCCTGTTTGCCCTAATATGGTTAAGGGGCGTCTTTGATATACCGTTAAAGAAATATTATTGAGCAAGCATTTCTGTCCTGCTTTTACCGTTAGTCCTGTGACTTTAATGAGTACTGTCATTTTTATTTCCTGATAAAAGGTGAAAGCCAAAAACGAGTGTTGCAATAGCAATTAACGGCTGAATTAAAATCCAAGGGGCTTGAGCATAATAGGGAAATAACTCTACGCTCATTGGAGGTTTTTCACTTACAGCCAATGTCTATGGCCATGCAGATAAACATTCAATCAATGATGATGCACTGGCGGAGGCAAGTGAAATAGTCAGTTGTACGCTTGAGAATGGTCAGGCATCCGAGTGTGCCAATTATGTTGTAAAGTACCTTCCAGACAGCCTAGAGGTTGGCCCATTTTGCCCATCAATGTTAGATGAGAAAGGCGGAGTTTGGCATTGGGATGGTGACGAAGCGGGTTTGTATCGAATCGATGGCGACTTTTTAAAAATGCTTTCCACCCAAGGTTATACTTTTTACAATGAGGCGGGCGAAGTTTATTCCTTTGATATTCGTACAGAAGGGCCTACAACCTCCAACGAATGTATTCAAGCTACCGTTGATTCTGACGTGAAAATGACGGTGCTTATTCCTATTAATCCAGTGATGGCAGACAAGCTAACAAGCCTAGAAACCGTTTCTCAAGTCGGTATTGCTTTAGATGGTGTACCTATTTTTGGTGATGCACCATCCGTATTGGATACAGGGCATATGCCAGCGCTAGATACTTGTGGCGGGCATATTGATCCGGGGGGGGTATCTTGGCATGCGACAGCGACAGACGTTAATGCTATCTACAAGGCAGAAGGTGTAGACGCAAAGTGTTCAAATGTGACTCAAGATCAAACCGCTCAATTTGGTTATGCATTTGATGGCTTTGCCATGTATGGAACACTCAATTACGACGGTTCTGTACCTGATGATCTTGATCAGTGTGGCGGTCATGTTGGTCTGACGGAAAAAGGCGGTGAAGCGGTTTACCATTACCATGCCCGTGATAGTTTCCCTAACTTGCCAACTTGTTTAGTGGGGGTGGTTGCAAAGGATAACTTTTCTACTAATGCCAGTGGCGGTCTTGGTTCATCTCATGGCGGTGGCGGACCAGGTGGGCCTGGACCAGATTTTGATTCAGTCGCGGAAGCGCTAGGTGTGGATGCTGATCTTCTAGAGCAAGCGATAAAAGAGGCCGGTGGTCGCGATGCAGATTTAAGCCAGGTGGCAGAAGCGTTGAGGGTTTCAGTTGATGCGTTACAAAAAGCAATGCCCAACCCTAAAAAGTAACACCGAGTGGTTTTAAAGAATCATTTGTGTGTTACCTGATAGGTTTCGTAACTAGATAATACTATTGAACCTCAATACTGGATAAGAAAAGCGAGTCAACACCGCTATTTATAGGGATTACTGCGTTAAATTATTGCTCAATAATTTGCCTTGAACTACGCACAACTAGCAGTATTTTCTATTACATGATTTAACTATCTAATTTTATATGATGTTTCGCTTCCATTAACCAGAACTGAGGTTATTGAATAATAAAAATATACTAACTTTAATCTAGATAACAAAGCGCTGCTGCTGGATACGTTTCCTGCACAAAATTTAGAACTCTTATTTAATGCAATTGGTATTACCTTAATTGGTATGGCCTCGTGGTCAAAAATAAACTCACTAAATCCAAGAGATAAAAAAACCTAGCATCGCTAGGTTTTTAACTATGTTTTACTTCTTAAATTATTATTTAGCAAATCGTCTTCCAACAAGTTACTACAAAATAACTCTACTCTAAAAGGGAATGTCGTCATCAAAATCCATTGAAGGCTCGTTAAAGCTAGCTGGTGCTGTCGGTGCTGGTTTTGCCGCTGGTGGCGGTGTTGGAGCAGCAGGGCGAGATGCTGGCGGTGGCGTCGGTTGAGGCGCTTGTTGTGGTTGGTAAGCTGGTGCCATTTGCGGAGCCGCTTGTGGTGCTGGTGGCTGCTGAGGTTGATTACCCCAAGCTTGTTGCGGTGCAGCTTGTTGTGGCGCTTGGTTCGTGTAACCACCTGGTTGTTGACCACCTTGATAAGGTTGGCCTTGCCCTGGTGCTTGGTTACGTGCATCTAGCATTTGGATATCGTTAGCAATGATCTCTGTTTTGTAGCGATCTTGGCCATCTTGACCCTGCCATTTATTGGTTTGTAATTTACCTTCAACATAAACTTTCGCACCTTTTTTAAGGTACTGGCCTACCATTTCGCCGAATTTACCGAAAACAACAATGTTGTGCCATTCTGATTTATTTTCGTATTCACCTGTTTGTTTGTTTTTCCAACTTTCTGTTGTTGCAATTGAAAAGTTAGCTACTGCGCCACCATTTTGGGTGTAACGCATTTCAGGATCTTTACCTAGGTTACCCACTAGGACTACTTTGTTTACACTACGGTTAAACATGTTTTTGCTCCGCTATTTCGACTTTACTTAAAATATTGTTAGTACTTCATTGAGAGAATGAAACACTATAATTTGTTGTGCTTATTGCTGTTCAAAAACCTGTGCATTGCTCTGGCTATTAACAGCTTTATTTCTGATTTTACGCTGATTCGGAGGTTCGAAAAGGGCGATGATTTAATTCAGATGTTGTGCTGTTTTTACTCCACTTTTTTATCATTCTTCAAAAGTGAAAATAGTCAGTTTACTGCGGTTGTAGATACCGAGAGAAAATAAAAACTAGTATTAGTATCAATTCTGCTAGGCATAAAAAACAAGCCACTACTACCGTCTAGTTTATAGGAAAATGCCCCTATAATACTACCGAAAATTCATTTAAAAGGTGAACTGAACCATAAAACTTCGCTATAGCGCTTGGGCCATCTGCTGGGAACAATATAAACAATAATTTTAGTGTAAGGTGAATGGTAAATGTAGTGCCATTTTAGTTTGTATAAGTCAATTAACAGGTTTAAGAGGAGGGCGATTCAGCCTTTTAACTAACTGGTTGAGTCATGTATTGTGTTTATTCTGCTTGAGTCGATGTTTTTCGCGCAATCACTGCGTAAACTATTTATACTAGCCGCGTTATTTTATTCATTTTTTGGAGTTTTTTGTGCTCAGTTACCGTCATTCATACCATGCAGGCAATTATGCAGATGTGTTAAAACATACTGTGGTTGTTTCTATCCTTGATTATCTATTACAAAAAGATAAGGCCTTTTGTTATTTAGATACCCATTCAGGATGTGGAGCTTACCAATTAGACTCTGAACAATCTTTAAAAACTGCTGAGTTTAAAGATGGGATCGCTAAGTTATGGGATCTACAAACCTTACCAGTTCCTGTGTCTCGTTATCTAGAGCAAGTACGTGCATTTAACGGTGTGGAGAAACTAAATTCATACCCAGGATCACCGATGATCTGTAATCAAATGCGTCGTGATGATGACCGTATGTTTTTATTTGAGTTACATCCTAATGAATTCACCAATATGCGTTGCAACTTCTCGGGTGATCGCCGTATTAAAATGGCTAATACAGATGGTTTACAAGGCTTAATCGCTAATATGCCACCGAAAGAACGCCGCGGTTTGGTATTGATTGATCCCTCTTATGAAATTAAAACAGAATATGAAGAAGTGGTGGAAAGTTTAATCGCAGCACATCGTCGTTTTGCCACTGGCACCTATGCATTGTGGTATCCAGTAGTAAAACGTACCGTGATTAATAAAATGGAACGAGCACTTAAAGCCTCTGGCATTAAAAATATTCAATTATTTGAGTTGGGTATTCAAGCTGATTCGGAAGAGCATGGTATGACGTCAAGTGGCATGATAGTGATCAATCCTCCTTGGACACTTTTAAAAGAGATGCAGCATAGTTTACCTTTCTTAGCTGAAACCTTAGGTCTTGATGGCCAAGGCCATTACCGAGTTGAAACATTAGTCGCTGAGTAATAACTGCATAATTAACCTCAGCCCTGGTTAATGGAAGCGAAAAATCAGATAGTTAAATCATGTAATAGACAATACTGCTAGTTGTGCGTAGTTCAAGGCAAATTATTGAAGCAATAACGGGTTATTGAGCAATAATTTAACGCCGAAATCCGTATCAATAGCGGTGTTGACTCGCTTTTCTTATCCAGTGTTGAGGTTAATTAATAACCTAGCTTTTTATTGTTGGGGTTAGGTTATTGTATTATTTACTTCAATAATGACTGTTTTATATTAGCGCTAACCTGCCTAGTTAGTGACTTTCTTGTGAATTAGTTGAACATCTCATTTTATTATTTATCTAAAAACATCCTGTTGCTTAAAAAATTATTGCTATCTCTGCATTTATAGCTACTTTCGCCTCACCCAGTGGCGTGATATATTAGCCTCCATTTATTTTTGATCTGTTTAGGGCTTAAATCCTCCTTGTTTTAAGAAAGCCTAAATCGACACTTTTACACGGAATATATCATGACTAAATCGACCTCTGATATTCGCCAAGGATTCATGGACTTCTTTGGTAAAAAAGGGCATCAGACAGTGAGCAGCAGTTCACTTGTTCCTGATAATGACCCGACGCTGCTATTTACAAATGCAGGGATGAACCAATTTAAGGATACTTTTTTAGGTTCTGAAACAAGATCTTACACGCGTGCAACTTCAAGCCAACGCTGTGTACGTGCTGGTGGTAAACATAACGATTTAGATAACGTGGGTTACACTGCGCGTCACCATACTTTCTTTGAAATGTTAGGTAACTTTAGCTTTGGTGATTACTTCAAAGAGCAAGCCATTGCATTCTCGTGGGAATACTTAACAGAAGAGTTGAAGATTCCAAAAGAAAAACTGTTAGTAACAGTTTACGAAAGTGACGATGAAGCATTTTCATTATGGGCTGATAAAATCGGCGTACCAGAAGATAAAATTATCCGTATCGGTGATAAATCACCTGAGAAAAAATTTGAATCAGATAACTTTTGGTCAATGGGTGATACAGGACCTTGTGGTCCTTGTTCAGAGATTTTCTATGATCACGGTGAGCATATTTGGGGTGGTCCTCCAGGTTCTCCAGAAGAAGATGGCGATCGTTTCATTGAAATCTGGAACCTAGTATTCATGCAATACAATCGTCTTGCTGATGGCACCATGGAAAACTTACCAAAACAATCTGTTGATACTGGTATGGGTCTTGAGCGTATTTCTGCGATCATCCAAAATGGTCATTCAAACTACGATATCGACCTTTTCCAAGGCCTGATCAAAAAAGTAGCGGACGTCACTGGTGCAAAAGATCTTGAAGATAAATCTTTACGCGTAGTGGCTGACCATATTCGTTCATGTGGTTTCTTAATCTGTGACGGTGTCATGCCTTCTAACGAAGGGCGTGGTTATGTATTACGTCGTATTATTCGTCGTGCTGTTCGCCATGGGCATAAGTTAGGCGCACAGGGTGTATTCTTCTATAAAGTTTACGAAGAGCTGATTAACCAAATGGGTCAAGCGTACCCTGAACTTGAAAAACAACGTGAGTTTGTAGAAAAAATATTACGTTTAGAAGAAGAGCAGTTCGGTAAAACACTAGAGCGTGGTCTGCAAATCTTGGATAACGAATTAGAAGCGTTAACTGGCTCTGTTATTCCTGGTGATCTTGTATTCAAACTGTACGATACTTACGGTTTCCCTGCTGATTTAACGGCAGATATCGCACGTGAGCGTGAATTAACTATCGACCAAGATGGTTTTGATGCAGCAATGACTGAGCAACGTACACGTGCTCAACAAGCGAATAACTTCGGTAAAGATTACAACGATGTTTTAAAAGTTGAAGATAAAACTGAGTTTCTTGGTTACCAAACTTTAGAAGCTGAAGGTACTGTTGCTTCGTTAATTAAACAAGGTGAGTTTGTACAAACCTTAGCTGAAGGTGATAACGCGCAAGTTATTTTATCGCAAACACCATTTTACGCTGAATCGGGCGGTCAAGTCGGTGATGCTGGTGTATTAACATTCGGCGATACAAAATTTGTGGTTACTGATACTAAAAAATCAGGTGATGCATTCCTACACATTGGTTACTTAAGCACTGGTACATTAACGGTCGGTGATACGCTGCAAGCACACGTAGAAGCTGACCGTCGTAAAGCAATTGCCTTACATCACTCTGCAACGCATCTATTACACGCTGCATTACGTGAAACGTTAGGTGAGCATGTTACGCAGAAAGGTTCATTATGTGATGCTGAGAAATTACGTTTTGATTTTTCTCACTTTGAAGCGCTGTCAACTGACACATTAAACAAAGTGACTTACTTAGTTAACCAAGCGATTCGCGATAACTTTGAAGTAGTAACTCAGCTGATGGACATTGATCAAGCTAAAGAGAGCGGTGCAATGGCTCTATTTGGAGAGAAGTACGATGACATGGTGCGTGTTGTGACAATGGGCGACTTCTCAGTTGAACTTTGTGGTGGTACACATGCTAAACGTACTGGTGATATGGGCTTATTCCTTATCACATCTGAAGCAGGTACGGCTGCTGGTGTACGTCGTATTGAAGCGGCTGTTGGTGATGCAGCGAGTGACGTATTACAAAATCTTCGAGAGCAATTCAACAAGGCTTGTGATCTAGTTAAAGGTGATACTTTCACATTAGGTGAAAAAATCCTAAGTACGTTAGAGCGTAATAAAGCACTAGAGAAAGAGTTAGCACAATTAAAAGCGAAAATGGCTAGCGAGGCTGGCTCTAATCTAACTGACCAAGCCGTTGACGTGAATGGCGTAAAAGTTGTTGTTGCTCATATGGAAGGGGTAGACCCTAAATCATTACGCACTAGCGTTGATGAGATGAAGAACAAACTACAATCAGGTGTTGTGGTATTAGCAACAACCGTAGGTGACGATAAAGTTAGCCTAGTGGTTGGTGTGACTAAAGACCTAATTGGAAAAGTAAAAGCAGGTGAATTAGTGAATGTTGTTGCTGTTCCTGTTGGTGGTAAAGGTGGCGGCCGTCCAGATATGGCGATGGCTGGCGGAAACAACCCAGCTGCTTTAAAAGATGCATTAGCGTTAGTTAACCCATGGTTAACCGAACGTTTGTAAGAATTTGGAGTCTATACCCGTGAGTATAGCAAGGAAATGAGATGGCACTGATAGTTCAAAAATATGGCGGTACTTCAGTTGGTACTGTTGAGCGTATTAAAGCGGTTGCGGATAAAGTCAAAGCAACGAGAGAAGCGGGTCATGATGTAGTGGTTGTTTTATCTGCAATGTCAGGTGAAACAAACCGTTTAATTGCCTTAGCAAAAGAGTTTATTGAGAAACCAAGTGCACGTGAAATGGATGTGCTGTTAACAACTGGTGAGCAAACGACCATTGCATTATTATCAATGGCGTTGCATAACCTAGACGTTGAAGCAGTATCAATGACCGGTGATCAAATTCGCATGAAAACGGATGCAAGTCACTCTAAAGCACGTATTTTAAATGTTGAGACTGAGAACCTTCAGAAACATTTAAAAGCGGGTAAAGTAGTGGTTGTTGCTGGTTTCCAAGGTCGTAGTGAAGATAACAACATCACCACATTAGGTCGTGGTGGTAGTGATACTTCAGCAGTCGCCATTGCCGCTGCATTAAAAGCCGATGAATGTCAGATCTATACTGATGTTGATGGCGTATATACTACTGACCCACGTGTTGAGCCAAATGCACGTCGTCTTGATAGCATCACTTTTGAAGAGATGTTAGAAATGGCTAGCTTAGGCGCTAAGGTATTACAGATCCGCTCTGTAGAATTTGCAGGAAAATACAACGTGCCACTACGTGTACTTTCTAGTTTTAAAGATGGTGGTGGTACGTTAATTAGTTACGAGGAAAATAAAATGGAATCTCCTGTTATCTCTGGCATCGCATTCAACCGTGATGAAGCGCGTTTAACTTTATCTGGTGTGCCGGATCAGCCAACCATTGCTGCTCAAATTCTTTCTCCTATTGGTGCTGCCAACATTGATGTAGATATGATTGTGCAAAACACACTAGGTGATGGTAAAACTGATTTTACTTTCACTGTACACCGTGATGATTACGAAGAAGCAACGAAACTATTAAATGTAGTATGTACTAAGTTAAGTGCAGATTCAGTACAAGGTAATAACGAAATTGCTAAAGTATCTATCGTTGGTGTAGGTATGTGGAATCATCCTGGTGTTGCACAAAAAATGTTTGAAACATTAGGTGCTGAAGGGATCAACATGCATCAAATTGCTACTTCTGAAATTAAAATCTCAGTATTAGTAGATAGTAAGTATTTAGAATTGGCTGTACGTGCTTTACACAAAGCATTTGAGCTTGAGACTGAACCAAAGCAAGAAAAATAAACTATGTCATAACACAGTAAAATAAATGGTATTTTTACTGTGTTATGAGCCATACTGATTAATCAATATATTCAATCGAATAATTTAGGAGCTTAAATATGCTAATTTTGACCCGCCGTGTTGGCGAAACGCTAATGATCGGTGACAACGTGACTGTGACAGTATTAGGTGTTAAAGGTAATCAAGTACGCGTTGGTGTAAATGCGCCAAAAGACGTATCTGTTCACCGTGAAGAGATCTACATGCGCATTCAAGCAGAAAAGAACGCAACAGCCAGTTAAGTAAGTTTTTAACCTGTTGCCTGTTACTTTTGTGCATAGAGGCTAAAAGCCGCTATTAACAGTAATAAACATGATTTTTGAAAAGAAGAGCTAATTAGCTCTTTTTTTATGTCTGTTGTTTTTTGTTTGGTTGGTTTTGACCTCGGCTTTGACCCTCGACCTTTGGCGCTGAGCGAAAGACGACTGCCTATTACCATGGGCGGAAGAGCTCTGCGATTCCTTTTCTTTTCGTTTATATGCACAACTTACGTAACATCTTTTGAACTTGGGGCGCTGGCTTCAGCCTGCAGTATTTTGAGTGTTGGTTTTTATCTTGGGCCGCTGGGCTAATTAGGCTATAGCCTAGTGCCATAAGCGGAAGAACTCTGCGATTTCTTTTCTTTTCGTTTATATACACAACTTACGTAACATCTTTTGAACTTGGGGCGCTGGCTTCAGCCTGCAGTATTTTGTGTGTTGGTTTTTATCTTGGAATGCTGTCCCTAAGTCGCTTGTTTTGATTTTAAGTCTTGACCTGTTGTATTTGGCTCATCTACGTTCGTCTAGGCTGTTTGATATTTACTAGCAGTGTTTTCGCCATGTCGGCGACACGACTTTCTTTTACCAGAAAAGAAAGTAGGCAAAGAAACTGGCACCGAATCATTTTCTCATCCAAATTCTTTATTACTTTTATAACGTACCGGCTCTTATGGCACATCCCTGTACCAAACGAGCCTAAGCCAAACGTCCTGTTTGGCTTTACTAAAAGTAATAAAGCATTTGGGAAAACGCTACGGCGATGAGTTGTTACCGTAATGCTATAAGGTCATTGTTAAGAGTATTGGTTCCTGCTTTAGTCTGAGGTATCTTGTGTGTTGGTTTTGAACTTGGGGCGCTGGCTTCAGCCTGCAGTATTTTGTGTGTTGGTTTTGACCTTGGGCCGCTGGGCTAATTAGGCTATAGCCTAGTGCCATATGCGGAAGAACTCTGCGATTCCTTTTCTTTTCGTTTATATACACAACTTACGTAACATCTTTTGAACTTGGGGCGCTGGCTTCAGCCTGCAGTATTTTGTGTGTTGGTTTTGATTTTGGGCCGCTGGGCGAATTAGGCTATAGCCTATTACCATGAGCGGAAGAGCTCTGCGATTTCTTTTTAACCTCGTTTTTCATTTTAGGCTTTATTTAGCATTCATTTACGTTAGCGGTTTAATTCCTTTCAGTATTTTCCATGACTTTTAGGGCAAACTTAAATGTGTTGCGCTATTCATTGTCGCTTTCTTTAATTATTTCCGCTGTTTTTAGTTATTACTGGGCTTTTAAATCGAATTTTTGGGAGTGATGCTTAACTTAGTTACACTGCTTTAATAATAAAACCTGTTTTCAGACTGCTTAAAAACACTCCATTTAACCTAAAAAAGCAACACTTTGTTTAATTAGCAAGCAAGCGAAACTTTTTCTTCAAAAAAAGTTTGACTTGTTTTCATAAGACAGTAATATGTGCGCCAACAAGACGACGGTGGGGTGGCCGAGTGGCCGAAGGCGCTCCCCTGCTAAGGGAGTAACGGGTTTATAGCCTGTTCGAGGGTTCGAATCCCTCCTCCACCGCCATTCTTGTAGATTCTTAAAGCGGGTGTAGCTCAGCTGGATAGAGTACCTGGCTACGAACCAGGCGGTCAGGGGTTCGAATCCCTTCACCCGCACCATCTTTCTATTTGCACGAAAAGACGGTGAGCTTAAGAATTGAATAAAAACAAAAGAATATCGCGGCGGGTGTAGCTCAGCTGGATAGAGTACCTGGCTACGAACCAGGCGGTCAGGGGTTCGAATCCCTTCACCCGCACCATTCTTTAAGGCTTACCTTTGGTAAGTTTTTTTGTTTTTAGAGCTTTATTAATATTATTCCCAATAATATTAAACACCAATGCGGGTGTAGCTCAGCTGGATAGAGTACCTGGCTACGAACCAGGCGGTCAGGGGTTCGAATCCCTTCACCCGCACCATTTCTTTATTTTCCTACTATTTCACATAATATTTATTCAATAAATCCGAATTATAATTCAATTTTTGCTTTCCCATTAAATCCCTGTATTTATTTATATTCTTTATACTTTTTGATGTTTTTTATAAATTGCTTGAGCGCTTTTATTACCTTTATTTTCCAGCCTGTTTTTTATTTAGGATAACTGCATGTTTATTTAGTTTGATTGCAAATTAAGTCATGTTTTATATAGGAAATGTGCAGCATAAAATACCTAGAAATAACATTAAATAGTGCACTTTAAATCTCAACTCTGCTTAGTGGGTCAACTTCGTTGACTTTCATTTTATAGGCCAAACCAGTACAATAAACTGCTGCCGGATAATATTTTATTAATAGTGATATATATTAATGAGTTAATTTAATTAAATAACTTATTAATGATTCATTATTACTAAATCGGAACAGATTCTGGCAGGTATTCAAAGTCCACTTTATCGCGACATAAAATATACATTAATTGAATAAATATTCACTTTTGTAGTTGTCATCGGTCAAGTTGGATATTTATAAAAGGATAAGGATACGTCTATGGATATTTCAGGCTCTTTAGTTACTGCTTTAATGTTACTGGGTCTTGGTATGGCATTTGTTTATTTGTTTTTAGGGTTATTATTTATTTGTATTACGTTAATGGCGAAATACATCCCTGCAGATAAACCTGTTGCAACCCCACAAAGAAAAGCACCTGCTGTTCCTACAGCGAGTGACACTCAGGTTAACCCACAAGTCATTGCTGCTATTACCTCAGCAGTGCAACAATACCGTAAAGCACAATCAGCATAATGGACAAGAAATTAATAAAGGAGCAAGTGAATATGTCTAAGCCTCTAGCAATCACAGAAGTTGTGTTACGTGATGCACACCAATCATTATTTGCAACACGCATGCGCATTGACGATATGCTACCCATTGCAGAGAAACTAGATAAAGTAGGTTACTGGTCTTTAGAGACATGGGGCGGCGCTACTTTTGATTCATGTATTCGTTATTTAGGTGAAGATCCTTGGGATCGTATTCGCGCTTTAAAAGCAGCGATGCCTAATACACCACAACAAATGCTATTAAGAGCACAAAACCTATTAGGTTACCGTCATTACGCTGACGATGTGGTGCAAAAATTTGTTGAACGTGCACATACTAATGGCGTTGATGTTTTCCGTATCTTTGATGCGATGAACGATCTTCGTAACTTTGATACGGCGATTAAATCAGCAATCGAAGTTGGCGCACATGCACAAGGTACGCTGTCATACACGACCAGCCCTGTTCATACTATTGATGGTTGGGTAGATATGGCAAAACGTCTTGAAGATATGGGTTCTCACTCTATCTGTATTAAAGATATGGCCGGCCTATTAAAGCCTTATGTGGCAGAAGAGCTAGTAACCAAAATTAAAGCCTGTACTGATATTCCATTAGCGTTACATTGCCATGCAACAACTGGATTAAGTGTTGCTACACAACAAAAAGCGATCGATTCAGGTGTTGATATTATCGATACAGCGATCTCATCAATGAGTATGACTTACGGTCATTCACCAACAGAAACACTGGTTTCTATTGTGGAAGGCACTGCACGTGATACTGGGTTAGATCTGCATCAATTAGAAGATATCTCTTCTTACTTCCGCGAAGTACGTAAAAAGTACGTTAAGTTCGAAGGCGAATTAAAAGGGGTTGATCCTCGTATTTTATTAGCGCAAGTACCTGGTGGCATGTTAACTAACATGGAAAGCCAGCTTAAACAGCAAGGTGCTGGCGATAAAATGGATGAAGTATTAAAAGAGATCCCACGCGTCCGTGAAGATCTAGGCTTTATTCCACTAGTAACTCCAACGTCGCAAATTGTAGGTACACAGTCGGTTATTAACGTATTAATGGGTGAGCGTTACAAAAACATCACGAAAGAAACCGCTGGTGTATTAAAGGGCGAGTACGGAGCAACGCCTGCTGCCGTTAATACTGAACTGCAAGCAAAAGTATTAGATGGAGCGAGTGCCATTACTTGTCGTCCTGCTGATAATATCGCACCAGAAATGGCCTCTATTGAAGCAGAATTCAAGAAGTTAGCAACAGAAAAAGGCATTAAAGTTGCTGAGAACGAAGTGGATGACGCATTGATTTATGCGCTATTCCCTGAGATTGGTTTGAAATTCCTAGAGAACCGTAATAACCCAGATGCCTTTGAACCTGTACCAAGTGCAGACGATATGATGGTCGCGTCAACAGCGAAAGAGCCAGAGGCTTATTCTGTTTCAGTTGATGGTCAATTATATACAGTACAAGTTGGCCCAGAAGGCAGTATTGATGGTATTGCGCCAGTTAAAGCGAATGGTGCTGCGCTTCAAACAACATCATCAGGTTCAGCTCCTGCCGCGCCAGTTGCCACAACGGGAGTAGGCGAAGATGTACCTGCACCTTTAGCGGGTAATATCTTTAAAGTACTGTCAAAAGTTGGTGATCAGGTTAATGAAGGTGACGTTTTATTGATCATGGAAGCGATGAAAATGGAAACAGAGATACGTGCGCCTAAATCAGGCACAGTGCAAGCAGTCAATATCCGCGAAGGTGATGCGGTTGCTGTAGGCGAATCATTGTTCTTAATTGGTTAAGGAAGATAACGTGAATGGATTAATGACACTATGGGCAGATACTGGGATTGCAAATTTCCAGTGGCCCGAGCTAGTGATGATGGCGGTAGGGGCTTTGTTATTGTACCTAGCCATCGCGCGTAAGTTTGAGCCTTTATTACTATTACCTATTGGGTTTGGTGCTATTTTAGCGAATATCCCAAATGCTGGTTTTAATGATGAAGGTGGCATGCTTTATTACATCTACCATATCGGGATTGAAACGGGAATTTTCCCATTAATCATCTTTATGGGGGTTGGGGCGTTAACTGATTTTGGTGCGCTTATCGCAAACCCTAAGACATTATTCTTAGGGGCTGCAGCGCAGTTTGGTATTTTTGCGACGTTATTTGGTGCGATTTTATTAAACTTAGTACCTGGGTTTGAGTTTAGCTTGGCGGATGCTTCAGCGATTGCCATTATTGGTGGTGCAGATGGACCTACAGCTATTTTCTTAGCCTCTAAATTAGCCCCTGATCTGTTGGGCGCGATTGCGGTTGCTGCATACTCATACATGGCCTTGGTTCCGATTATCCAACCGCCTATTATGCGTGCATTAACAACACCTGAAGAGCGCCAGATTAAAATGGAACAGCTACGCCCAGTGAGTAAAAAGGAAAAAATCATTTTCCCACTGGCGGTATTGTTTATGACTATTCTATTTTTACCTGCTGCAACGCCACTAGTTGGCATGTTCTGTTTAGGTAACTTAATGCGTGAGTCTGGTGTAGTGGATCGTTTAAGCTCTACAGCACAAAACGAGCTGATTAACATCGTGACTATTTTCCTAGGCTTAGGTGTTGGTTCTAAATTGTCTGCTGATAAGTTCTTAAACTTAGAAACCTTAGGTATTTTAGGCTTAGGCGCAGTAGCCTTCTCAATTGGGACTGCATCTGGAGTCTTAATGGCAAAAGGCATGGGGCGTTTCTCGAAAAGTCCAATTAACCCTCTGATTGGTGCAGCAGGTGTTTCTGCGGTACCGATGGCCGCACGTGTAGCGAATAAAGTTGGCTTAGAAGCTAATCCACATAACTTCCTACTCATGCATGCGATGGGACCAAACGTAGCTGGGGTACTGGGTAGTGCTGTAGCTGCGGGTGTGTTGTTAGCGATTGTGGGTTAACACATTCATTTAGTACTGTTTAGTCTCTAAGGCCACTATCTTATAGTGGCCTTTTTTATGTTTAATTAATTGGAGTTCGGTAATGAGCGATTACTGGCTGTTATTTAGCAGTGGTTTTATCTCGTCGACATTATTTCCTGGTGGTTCAGAAGTGTTGTTTGTTTATTATCTAAAACAACAGTTGAGTTTAAAGTGGGGATATTTCTTAGCGGTAACCTTTGGAAATAGTTTAGGCGCAGTAACCACTTACTTATTAGGTTATTACTTCTCTTGGGGTCAAGAAAAAGCGGCATTAAAATACCCTAAAACCTTAGCTTTTTGTAAGAAGTGGGGAAACCTTGTTTTACTGTTAAGTTGGTTGCCGGTTATTGGTGATGTTATCTGTTTATTTGCTGGTTGGTTGAGGCTAGCACGTGCGACTGCTTTCTTAAATATTGTACTTAGTAAAAGCATTCGCTATCTGTTTTTGATGTGGTTGTTTATTTTTTAATAATGAATAGCATTTTTCAGCATTATAAATACTCTTTTACAGGTGTGAAATAATGCAAAGAAGCCAATAAATAGGGGGGCCATTGGAACAAATGTTCATGTTCTTGCTTTTACTGGCGACTTTCAGAAAATCCTTATTTAGTTCAATGAAGTTCGGTGGTAAAGTTAGCGCTCTAAAAATTACTCAGGGGCTAACTTTTGTCTAACAATTTTCAACAGCGTATCACTATCCTCAGCAAATACTCTAACAGTCTCACTGAATTTGGTCGCGGTATAGAGCGCGAAACATTACGTGTAAATGAAGACGGAAAATTATCTCAGGAGAAGCACCCAAGTGCTTATGGTTGCGCATTAACGCATGACTCGATCACTACTGATTTTGCTGAAAGCTTATTAGAGTTTATTACGCCTGTTGCTAAGGACGTAGAGCAGCTTTTTGATTACTTAAATGATATTCACCACCATGTGGCTGTAAATTTACCTAGCGAGCAATACTTATGGCCAATGAGTATGCCTTGTTATGTACAAACTGAAGATCACGTTGAATTAGCGCAGTTTGGCACCTCTAATATTGGTCGAATGAAAACCACTTATCGCCAAGGTTTGAAAAATCGCTACGGTAGTATGATGCAGATTATTTCTGGCGTGCATTATAATTTCTCATTGCCAAGTGATTTTTGGGATGTGTGGCCTGAACTACATAACTCTCCATTAACAGGACAAGCTGCACAATCAGCAGGTTACATGGGGCTGATTCGAAATTACTTACGCTATGGCTGGGTTATCCCTTATTTATTTGGCGCTTCACCTGCAATTTGTAAGTCTTTTCTGCAAGGGAAAGAGACTACATTATCTTTTGAAAATACGGGTAAAGGGACTATCTACTTACCTTACGGGACTTCATTACGTTTAAGTGATTTAGGCTATACCAACAGCTCGCAGTCTGGTTTGAATATTTGTTACAACAATTTAGATAATTACCTAACGAGTGTACGTAAAGCGCTATCAATGAAGGACCCTAGCTTCACTGAAATGGGGGTTGTCAAAGATGGTGAGTACTTACAACTAAATGACAATGTGCTGCAAATTGAGAATGAGTTATATGCATCGATTCGTGCAAAACGCGTACAGACTGGCAATGAAACTCCCTCTCAAGCACTTAAAGCTCGTGGCATTGAATACATTGAGATTCGTTCATTAGACGTTAACCCATTCTGTAAGTTAGGCATCACCAAGGAACAAGTACATTTCTTAGATTTGTTCTTAACTTGGTGTGCAAGTGTCGCGTCTCCTGAGTTATCTCAAGAAGAATACAAAGCCTGCGCGAGTAACTTTAACGACGTCGTGACTAGAGGCCGTGATCCTGAATTAACATTAACCATCGCAGAGCAAACATTTGATGTGGCAGGTTGGGGTGAATGGTTAAATTCGCAACTAATGGAAATGGCGATTGTATTAGATAAAAATAATGATGATGATTGCTACCAAAATGCAATGCAGCATATTAGTCCTCGCTTTAGTCACCCAGAGTTGACAAGTTCAGCACGTATTTTAGAGCGCATTAAACAGACGCAAGGCGATAATGGTTCATTAGCGTTACAGTTAAGTAAGCAATACAAAACAGAGCTTACAGAGCAACCTTATGCTGTTTGGTCTGAGCAAGTGTTTGCTGAGCAGAAGCAAGAATCTATCGTTAAGCAAAAGCAAATTGAAGATGCAGATACATTATCTTTCCCTGACTTTTTAGCCAATTACTTTGCTAACGCAAATAAAGCATAATCATTAATAATGGAGTAGATAAGGAGACTTATCTACTTCGACTTCGACTTTATTGATAGTGTTGCATCGCATCATTTTATGATTGGTTTATTTAATAACCTGTAACGTCATCTTATAATGAGTACCTTGCCAGTAAATAGGAAATCAAATCAGATGTATTTAGTTAAAAAATTAAGTCTGTTACTTTTCCCATTATCATTAATGGCTTGTTCTACTGCTCCACCAGAAAACCCTGAAAATATTTGTGATATCTTTTTTGAGTACCGTGATTGGTACACAGCTTCAAAAGAGATGAATGAACGTTGGGGTACGCCTATTCATGTGCCGATGGCCATGATGTATCAAGAAAGTAGTTTTAAACATGATGCTGCTCCACCGATGGAGTATTTTTGGTTTATCCCCATTGGCCGAGTTAGTGATGCCTATGGTTATGCTCAAGCTCGCGATGCGGCTTGGGGCGATTATCAGAGAGAATCAGGCAATAGTTGGTCAGATCGTGATGACTTTGATGATGCCATCGACTTCATGGGGTGGTTTACTTATAAGACCCATAAAATAAATGGTATTTCAAAGTGGGATGCATATAACCAGTATTTGAATTATCATGAGGGCTGGACAGGTTATAAAAATAAAACCTATAACCAGAAGGCTTGGTTGATTAATGTATCAAAACAAGTGAATGCACGTTCCAAGCGTTATGCAACACAGTTAAGAGGTTGCCAGGAAAATTTAGATTCAAGTTGGTTATGGCGTTTATTTTTCACATAACGAGCTGAACACGATTAAAACACCTAACTTAGTAAAAAGGAAAGACCATGCCATTATTAGATAGCTTTACCGTTGATCATACGATCATGAAAGCACCAGCTGTGCGTATTGCTAAAACAATGCAAACGCCAAGCAAAGATACAATTACTGTATTTGATTTACGCTTTACCGCACCTAATAAGGATATTTTATCAGAGAAGGGTATTCATACACTTGAGCATCTTTATGCTGGATTTATGCGTGATCACCTAAACAGCGATAAAGTAGAGATTATTGATATCTCACCAATGGGGTGTCGTACCGGTTTTTACATGAGCCTTATTGGCGCGCCAACAGAAGATCAAGTGGGTAAGGCTTGGTTAGCAGCAATGCAAGACGTATTAAACGTTGCTGATCAAAACGAGATCCCAGAGTTAAACGAATACCAATGTGGTACCTATGCAATGCACTCGCTTGAAGAAGCAAAAGAAATTGCTCAAGCAATTATCGATGCGGGTATTGGTGTAAATAAAAATGATGATATCTCTTTATCAGAAGCGCAATTACAAGCTCTGTAATTCTACAGATTAACCGTTTATTGTTCTAAAAGGCTGCTTTGCAGCCTTTTTATTGTTAGTAAAAACAACCTCCTATCTTCCTTATTTAATCACCTAATATTCAGTTACTTGTTTCATATCAAGTATCAAAATAATTGATAGTTTACATTGATAGCAAATCAACTAGCTATGAAACACTATGAAATACACATTGAAACAACTGCAAGTTTTTAATGCCATCGCCAGTAACCAAGGGGTCAGTAGGGCTGCCGATGAGTTATGCATGACACAATCTGCTGTTAGCATGTCTTTAGCTCAATTAGAAAACCTATTGGATAGGCCTTTGTTTATTCGTCATGGAAACCGCTTAACCTTAAGCCATTGGGGACGTTGGCTAAGGCCACAAGCTAGAAAACTCATTCAAAACGCAGAACAAATCGAACAAGGTTTAAAGGATCAGAATTTGATTAGCGGTTCTTTGTCATTATGTGCAAGCCAAACACCTGCTAAGCACCTCTTACCACGTTTAATCAGCAATATTGATAGTGACTTCCCCGAATTACGTATTGAGCTAACGGTTAAGAACAGTGAAGAGGTGATTCGAGGGTTATTAAATCATGAGTTTGAATTAGGCATTATTGAAGCAAGAAATGATGATAGCAGGGTAATGCAAGAAGCAATCGTAGATGATCATCTAGTGGTTTTCACTAACCCTTATCACCCTTATGCAAACGATCAAAAAGTGAATTTAGCACGTTTGGAGCAAGCTCGTTGGATATTACGAGAACACGGCTCTGGCACAAGAAGGATCTTTGAAAGTGCAGTTTATGGATTAATAGAACAGCTAGACGTGTGGAAGGAATATGAAAGTGTTGCTGTGATCAAGGAGTTAGTCAAAAATGGTGTGTATTTGGGATGCTTGCCGTTATTGGATGTTCATCAAGAAGTCGCTAGTGGGGAGTTGGTTATTTTAGATACGCCGGATTTGAATATGCAACGTAGTTTATCCTTTGTCTGGTTAAATGAGCTAGGGGATAACCCTTTAAAAGAGTGCGTGATGACCGAGGCAAAAAGATTAGTGCGCGACGCAAAAAAAAATAAGGTTAAGCATTTTTATGATTAACCTTATGTTATTCAGCTAGATATAAAGCGTTAAGCTGCTTGGTGCGAATGCTGTGTCGCTGGTTCCGTTTGCTTAGTGTCTGGTGTTAAGTCACTTAATAAATAGTCGGTGATATGTTGGCGGCTAATCGTTGCAACGACTTTATCATTTTCTATTACTGGGTAGATAGAAGGGCGTTTAGCGGCTGCTTTGTTAAGGCGTTGTTGATAGTCTAGATATTGGCTAGAGAGTAATACACCTGAGTCACTGACTGGGTAAAGGATCGTTTTATCTACAGTCATAAACTCAATCAGTTCTGACACGCTTTGCTCCGGTGTCACACTGAGTACTTCTGTTTGCATTACATCGTTTACCGTTAATTCACTGTCTAGTTCAAAATCGTTAGCCCACCATGAGCGTAATAAATCCTGCTCCGAGACAAAACCTACTAAGTTATTGTCTGCATTAACAACCACAGCGCCACGTACCTTATGTGTTGATAATTGAAGTAGCGCGGCTGTGGCACTTTGTTGCGCAGTTAACGTTACTGCTTGTGTGTCCATAAGTTGGGCTACGGTTAATTGTGTAAGTGATGAATTTTTCATGATTGAAACTCCTTGTGATGGAAGGTGAATAGCTGCTGATGTAGCTGTATATATATTTGCTTTATGTGTTGTTGTTGAAGTATCTGTGGGGGTTAAAGGGGTTGGTGTTGCGTCATAAATAAACCAGTACCCTAACCCAACCATCACTCCTCCTCCGACTATATTGCCGAGTGTCACTGGGATTAGATTGCTGGTAATAAAATGGCTCACTGTTAAGTCTGCGAAGCTATTGGCGTTATATCCTAGAGATAGGAGGTATTCAGGTGATACGGTATTTTGTAAAACAATACCCAAAGGCACCATGAATAAATTGGCGATGCTATGTTCAAAGCCACTGCTTACAAACATGGCAACAGGTAATATCAGTAGTAACGATTTAGTGAGCATATCTTTGCTGCTAAATGTCATCCAAATGCCTAAACAAACCAATAGGTTACATAAAACACCTAATGAGAAAGCTTCTAACCAAGTATGATGAATTTTATGCTGGGCAAGCTTGAGGACACTTAATCCCCACTGACCTCCATCGAGTAGATACATTTTCCCACCAACAACTAATAGCAGGATTAACATCGCACCAACAAAGTTGCCGATATAAACGCGTCCCCAACAAGCTAATAGCTGTTTACTGTTGAGCTTACCTTGTGCCCAGGCAACGCTACTGAGTAAGGTGCTAGTAAAAAGTTCTGCACCGCAGACAACCACTAAGATCAGACCAAGACTAAAAGCAATACCGCCTGCTAATCTAGTTAATCCCCAGGATGAGGCATCTGATCCGGTTGTGACGGTAACGTAAAAAACAAAAGCGATGGCAATGAATATTCCGGCAAATACTGATAAGCCAAAAGAGTGCCGAATACTTTTATTAATCTTATGTAATCCATACTGGCTCACCTCTAATAAAGGCGAGGCGAATGGCATTTGTTTGATGGTACTTTCATTTATGCTGCTAGTGGGATGATTCATATTCAATCACTAAGCCTCCGAAGTATGTGTAAAGAAAATGTTTAATTAGCGTTGTAGATTCGCTTTAAAAACAATACGACGATTAGCTTAAGAAGAATATTTGATAGTTTTTATTATCAATATCAGGAATATTGATAATGAGTTTTATGTTGGTAGGTCATATAAAACCAAGCAGGGGATATCACAGCTATTGATTGAGCTGATAAAGGAGTTGTTGTTATGGAGTGTGGTACGGGAGGTGTTCGTTATTAAAAGAGATGTCAACATATCTAGCCGTGAATCTTAAATGACTAGATATGATGTCATCGATTTTTTAAATTCGCTTAGCGATTTAAACCGTTTCTTCTGTATATAGTGCAGGTAGAATTTTAACTAATTTAACCATATTATTTTCTACTTCCATGATCTCCATTGGGTAACCACAAATGCGGGTACTGACAGCAGAAGTAGGGATAGTTTCTAAGTGCTCTAAAATTAATCCATTTAATGTGCGGGGGCCATCGGTAGGTAATGACCAGCCCATCTCTTTATTAAGATCTCGGATACCAATACTACCTTCAATAATATAGCTATCGTCTTGTTGCTTATGTATCTCTTCAGAGCTGTGTGGCTCATGTGTGGTGGTAAAGTCACCCACAATTTCTTCTAGAATATCAGCTAAGGTCACTAGGCCTTGAATATCACCGTATTCGTCGACAACCAAACCCATACGTTCTTTGTTTTGCTGGAATTTGATCAACTGCGTATTGAGTGGAGTGCCTTCGGGAATAAAGTATAACTCACGCACACTTCTCAATAAGGTGGTCTTAGAGAAGTCTTCTTTTAAGAAGTTAAGTAAGGAATCACGTGCATGTAAAAAACCAATCGCCTCATCAATCGTATCGCGATATAACAAGGTCATTGTGTGTGTGCGATGCTTAAGTTGCTTTAAAATAGTTTCCCAATCTTGGTTGATATCAATGGCCGCAATTTCATTTCGTGGCACCATAATTTCATCAACAGTGACTTTTTCCAGCTCTAAAATACTTAATAACATTTGTTGATGGTGCTCTGGGATCATCGAACCCGCTTCATTCACTACTGATCTTAACTCATCACTAGAAAGCGCATGATCGCTTTGTTCGTTAACATTAATGCCAAATATGCGTAACAGGCCGTTAGAGATACCATTAATACACCAAACAAATGGACTGAGTAATTTTTGTAATGGAGCGAGTAACAGCGAACTTGGGAATGCTATTTTTTCAGGGTACAAGACGGCTAACGTTTTTGGTGTTACTTCAGCAAATATAAGTATCACGAAAGTTAATACACCTGTTGCGATAGCAATACCTGCATCACCAAATAAACGTTGCCCAATAATAGTGGCAATTGCTGAGGCTAAAATATTTACCAAGTTATTGCCGATTAGGATCAGTCCAATGAGTTTATCTGGCTTGTTTAATAACATTTCAACACGTACTGCTGTCTTATTTTTATCTTCGGCTAAGTGACGTAAGCGATAACGATTTAAAGACATCATACTGGTTTCTGAGCTTGAGAAATAAGCTGAAATGATGATTAAAATGACTAAGCTAATAAATAGTGCACTTGTAGGTATATCGTTCAAAAGTTGTCTCTATGGTTGCTTTAAAAAATAAACATGAATAACCTCGATATTAGCGAAGAAACACCGATATAACAAAGTAGATTTTCGAAAAATGAAGATTAATAATAAATTTTAGATAGAAACCATAAAAGACTTTGATAAGTTTGATTAAAGAAGAGGATTTGGCTGATTTTTTATATTGAAAAAGGATCATTACCTCCTGCAGGTTAGAAGGTTTTTTGTACAGATTATTAAGGTTAAATTAATTCCTTGTTTGCTTTCTTAATTGCTTGTTTTTTAGGCGCTTTATAGTAGATAATATGCCCTTTTTTTATAAGGGAATATAACTATCAAAACTTTTATTATTTTATCACTGTTGCCACTCTCTTTATCACTCCACGCAGAAAATACACAAATACAGTCTTTTTCCAGTGCCAAGAAGAAATTGGAAAAAGAGATCTATTTAACTTCTCAAGATCGCCATACGGTTTATTGTGATGCTGAATTTGATAGCCAAAAGAATATTATCCCGCCGAATGGATTCGAAAGTGATAAATATCAGAAGAGAGCTAAACGTATCGAATGGGAACATATTGTTCCCGCTGAGAACTTTGGGCGTAACTTTAGCGAATGGCGTAATGGCGCTGCTGTTTGTGTTACCAGTAAAGGTAAAAGCTACAAAGGACGCCGTTGTGCTGAAAAAGCCAATGAAGAATATCGTTATATGCAAGCTGATATGTATAACTTATATCCCGCGATTGGTTCTGTGAATGCAAGCCGTCGTAACTATAACTTTGTTATGTTAGGTGATGTTGAAAGTAGTAGTTTTGGTAGCTGTAAAATGAAAATTGTAAACAGTAAAGCGGAGCCTCCAGAAGCAAGCCGAGGCATTATTGCGCGTACTTATTTATATATGGATGGGTTATATACTCATTATAAAATGAGTAATCAGCAGCGCCAATTAATGAATGCTTGGAATAAAACGTATCCTGTTGATGCCTGGGAATGCGAACGAGCAAGGCGTATTAGTAAGATTCAGGGGAACAGTAATCAGGTACTTGAACAAAGCTGTAGAGAGGCTGGTTTTAATTAAGTAAAAAGGCATTAGATAATTGAGAAAGCAGCAATATTGAGTAAATGCTGCTTTCTCTTGATTGTTAAAGAATAATTTCTCGTACTATTCGACTACCGAAATAAGCGAGTGTTAATAATGAAGAACCGGCAATAGTAATGTAAATGACTAAACGTCCACGCCAGCCATTCTTATAGCGACCCCATAATAACACCGCATAAACAACCCAAGCGATCATGGTTAATAGTGCTTTATGGCCATTCTCAGATTCAAACATATCCTCTATGAAGATAAAGCCTGTGAGTAAGGTGCCGGTTAACAAAATAAAACCAATGAAAATAAGTTGGAATAAGCTTTTTTCTAACGTCATTAATGGTGGAAGATTTACTTTGCATAATAGTGTTTTATGCTTTTTTAAGCGATGATCCACATAAGCTAACTGCAGGGCAAATAAACTGGCAATAGTCATGATCGCATAAGCTAATATCGCTAATATAATATGTATCCCAAGTTGAGGATGATTCTCTAAATGGGTGATGTAATGGCTAGGTAAAAACATCACGACAATAAAGTTAATCGCGTTAAACCCATAAACAACCGGCAATAGCACTCCGGTGTTAACCTTTTTACTCATAGCAAAAGAGAGAAGGGCAATGACAAAAGTCGCTAATGATAAAACATTTAAGATAGGGAGGTTTTGCCCGTTAACCAAGAAGATATGTTGGTATAACCACACTGCATGCGTTAATAAAGCAATACTAGAGAGGCTTATCATTGGCATGCTGAAAGTAGGGTTAGGATTACATGAAAAAAGCTGTCGGCTAGCTAATACGCCACTGAGGACATAAAAAACAATGCTTATAATTGCCAGTAGATCCATATGTTGTTGTACCTATTATCGTAAAGTGAAACTGTTTAAGGCTCACATTATAAGCTTTATTAAACAGATGAGAAGTTAATAGTATTTTTCATTCGTTATAAAAGCAATTATAACTATTATCATTTAGGTGTTTATATGACTGCCACATCAAAATCGCTAAATGTGCTAAATCATAAAGGGTAACGGCATTAGGGGTGAGCTTCAACTAAACAATTCCAATGACTGTTCTTATTTTGCACCTTGGGTGATAACGGGTATAATAAAAGAATCCTAATAATTAATAGCAATGAGTCATAAACATGTTTGAGAACTTAACGGACAGATTGTCGAAAACGCTGAAAAATATCAGCGGCAAAGGTCGATTAACAGAAGATAATATCAAAGGTACATTACGCGAAGTGCGAATGGCACTGTTAGAAGCGGATGTAGCATTGCCTGTTGTTCGTGATTTTATTCAAGCAGTTAAAAAACGTGCTATCGGTAGAGAAGTCACTAAAACACTAAATCCAGGGCAGGCGTTTATCAAGATCGTACAAAGCGAGCTTGAATCTGCAATGGGCGAAGTTAATGAAAACTTAAATCTAGCGACTCAACCGCCAGCAGTCTTATTAATGGCCGGTTTACAAGGTGCGGGTAAAACCACCTCTGTTGCAAAGCTTTCATTATTACTAAAAAACAAAGAAAAAAAATCTGTTTTAGTAGTAAGTGCCGATGTTTACCGCCCAGCGGCGATTAAACAGTTGGAAACCTTAGCATCTGAAGTTGATGTTGAGTTCTTCCCAAGTGATATCACACAAAAGCCTATTGATATTGCAAATGCCGCTATTGCACATGCGAAAAAGAAATTTATTGATGTAGTGATTGTTGATACGGCGGGTCGTTTGCACGTTGATGGCGAAATGATGGATGAAATCAAAGATCTTCATCAAGCTATTAATCCTGTTGAAACCTTGTTTGTCGTTGATGCCATGACTGGTCAGGATGCTGCAAATACAGCACAAGCGTTTAACGAAGCTTTACCACTAACAGGGGTTATCTTAACCAAAGCTGATGGTGATGCACGTGGTGGTGCTGCTTTATCTATTCGTCATATTACTGGTAAGCCTATTAAGTTTATCGGTATGGGGGAGAAGATTGATGCACTAGAACCGTTCTATCCAGATCGTATTGCTTCTCGTATCCTAGGCATGGGTGATGTTCTTTCATTAATCGAAGAACTTGAAACTAAAGTCGATAAAGATAAAGCTGCGAAATTAGCGAGCAAAGTACAAAAAGGTAAAGGTTTTGATCTAGAAGACTTCCGTGACCAGTTAGTGCAAATGAAAAGCATGGGCGGCATGATGGGCATGATGGATAAACTACCTGGTATGTCGAATGTACCTGATGCAATGAAGAGTCAAGTGAACGATAAAGCAACTAATCAAATGGAAGCGATCATTAACTCAATGACTAAAAAAGAGCGTGCTAAACCTGAAATCATTAAAGGTGGCCGTAAGCGCCGTATTGCAGCAGGTTCAGGTACGCAAATTCAAGATGTAAACAAGTTACTTAAGCAGTTTACGCAAATGCAGAAGATGATGAAAAAGATGTCTGGCAAAGGTGGGATGCGTAAAATGATGGGCGGAATGCAAGGAATGATGGGCGGCATGGGCGGTGGTATGCCTGGAATGGGTGGCGGTATGCCTGGTGGCATGAAAATGCCTCCTGGTTTAGGCGGTTTCCGTAAAAAATAAGTACCTATAACGCTTAGTTAAAGCACTCTAAAAGCCCCGTTGGAAGCGATTCAACGGGGCTTTTTGTTTTTTTAGTCTTAAGTACTCTTTGTAAATTGTGATTTTGATTGTTCTTTTCTCAAATAAGAGTATAATTTTGCGGCTTTCTACAGAAGCAGGTGGTCAGAATTCACTGACTTTCGACGTTTAACAATATAAAGAGGACGATATGGTAACTATTCGTTTAGCTCGTGGTGGCGCTAAAAAACGCCCATTCTACCAAGTGGTAGTAACTGATAGCCGTAGCCCACGTGACGGCCGTTTCCTTGAAAAAGTTGGTTTCTTTAACCCAACAGCACAAGGTCAATCAGAAAAATTACGTTTAGATACAGATCGCATCAACCATTGGGTTGGTCTTGGCGCACAGCTAAGTGATCGTGTAGCTAAATTAGTAAAAGATAACGAAGTAGCTGCTTAATTGCAGTTAGGTGAAGGGGATATTCGGTGAGCGATAAAGCACAACCAATAGAGATAGGCAAGTTTGGTGCGGTTTACGGCATCAAAGGCTGGTTAAAAGTCCACTCCTACACCGATGATCCGGAAAGTATTTTTCAATACAAACCATTGTTAATGAAATCTGCTGGTGGAGTTCAAGAAGTAATTATTACTGATTGGAAACGCCACAATAAAGGTTTTGTTGCAAAAGTAGATGGTTATGATGTTCGTGAAGAAGTACAAGCCTTAGTTGGTATTGAGCTTTTAGTGAATCCATCAAGTCTTCCTGAATTGGAAGCTGACTTTTACTGGCGAGATTTGGTCGGGTGTCAGGTTAAAACTGACAAAGGTTATCATCTTGGTGTTGTCACCGATTTGATGGAAACAGGTTCAAATGATGTACTTGTTGTAAAAGCCAACTCGAATGATGCTTTTGGGCAAAAAGAGCGGTTAATTCCGTTCATCGAAGAGCAAGTAATATCCAATGTTGATATTGCAGGCCAACTAATTACTGTTAATTGGGAACCTGATTTCTAATTACCCTAGGAGAAAAGTTATGTGGTTAGGGGTTATTAGCCTCTTCCCGGACATGTTTCGGGCCATTAGCGAAAATGGGGTAACAGGTCGAGCGATTAAAAATAACCTGATCTCTATCGAATGTTGGAATCCTCGTGATTTTACATTAGATAAACATAGAACGGTCGATGATCGTCCCTATGGTGGTGGACCTGGTATGTTGATGATGGTGCAACCTTTGCGGGATGCGATCAACGCAGCAAAACAGAGTGCAAGAGAAGCAGGGCATGAGGCAAAGGTGATTTACCTTTCTCCTCAAGGTCGACGTTTAGACCATCAAGGTGCACAGTCACTATCAAGCTCTGATGCTTTGATATTAGTGGCAGGGCGCTACGAAGGGATAGACGAACGCATAATCGAAAGCTTAATAGACGAAGAATGGTCTGTTGGTGATTATGTGTTAAGCGGTGGTGAGCTACCGGCGATGATTTTAATGGATGCTGTGGTACGTTTTGTACCGGGTGTACTAGGTCATAGTCAATCAGCTGAACAAGACTCCTTTGCGGATGGCTTGTTGGACTGTCCTCACTACACAAGACCCGAGGTGTTAGATGGAAAACAAGTGCCAAGTGTTTTATTGAGTGGTGATCACGAGAAGATTCGTCAATGGCGATTAACTCAATCATTACAACGCACGAAACAAAGAAGACCCGATTTATTACAAAACCTAGCTCTGACTGACGAGCAAGCAAAATTGCTTGCTGCTCTGGACAGTAGCTCCAACTAGACAGCGATGTTATTAGTTAACTAGGCATAAAAAGGTATAAAAATGAGCAAGATTATAGAAGCAATTGAAAACGAACAACTTCGTACAGATATCCCTGAGTTCTCTCAAGGTGATACTGTTGTTGTACGTGTTCGCGTAAAAGAAGGTGAAAAAGAGCGTCTTCAAGCATTTGAAGGTGTTGTTATTGCTAAGCGTAACCGTGGTTTACATTCAGCATTCACAGTTCGTAAAATCTCGAGCGGTGAAGGTGTTGAGCGTGTATTCCAAACTCACAGCCCACTTGTAGGAAGCGTTGAAGTTAAACGTCGCGGTCTGGTTCGCCAAGCTAAACTTTACTACTTACGTGAACTTACTGGTAAAGCTGCTCGTATTAAAGAGAAGCTAGGTAAGTAATTTCATAGTTTTAGCTTAATAAAATAAGCTGAAACATGTAAGTTGCAAATTGCTATAATAAAAAGGTCTGCTGATGCAGGCCTTTTTTTTTGCTTTAATTCTTTAGCGTAATACAAGCTTTTATTATGTGAATTAAGATGTTTCTATTCAGCGAACATTATAATACTTAATGGATAGTTTTCACTTGGCGGAGCTTGCAACCAATTGTTTTTATTCTATTATTTTTTTAATAGTTAATTCGCTAGGCTGAAAACATGAATATGAATACCTACTGGGAGTGGGAATGAGAACGATCTTATTAAAATACACCTTATTTAGCATTGGCCTAATATCGACGATATTAGGTGCGTTAGGTGTTATTTTACCGCTCTTGCCCGCCACCCCTTTTTTTATACTAGCGCTATTTTGTTTTTCAAAAAGCTCTCCTAAGTTTCAACAATGGTTATTAAACTTACCGGGTATTGGTAATGACCTGAGAAACTGGCAGACACATAAAAAAATTCATAAAGAGCGTAAGCCTGCAATCTATTTGAGTGTGGTTATTAGCTTCCTTATCTCAATTACCCTATTAATAGGAAAACCACATTTACAACTTATGTTGATCACCATGATGTGTATATTACTTTTATTTATTAGACGCCTACCTGAGTATTAATCTCCATTTACCTACAAATTTGATGTTTTGAAAATGTGATTTGATGATCTCTGTGATAATCTAAGCCGATATATGGTTTAGAGATAAATAAAATGAAAATAACCCTACCTGAATATGAAAAAGCCAATGTATTAGTCGTTGGCGATGTAATGTTAGATCGCTATTGGCATGGTCCTGCAGCGCGTATTTCTCCAGAAGCCCCTGTTCCTGTTGTTAATGTGAAACAGGTTGAAGAGCGTCCGGGTGGTGCAGCTAACGTTGCCTTAAATATTGCCGCGTTAGGCGCCAAGTCAAATATCATTGGTTTAGTGGGCGCAGATGAAGCTGCTCAAGCAATTAAAGATAGCTTAAGCTCTGTTCACGTTGAAACCGACTTTGTTACGGTAAGCAGTGCGCCAACTATTACCAAGTTACGTGTATTAAGCCGTCATCAACAACTGATTCGTCTGGATTTTGAAACCTCTTTTAGTGATGTTGATAGCGCACCTATGATCGCTAATATGAACAAAGCATTGCGTGCTAAAAATCCTGTTGTGGTGTTTTCTGATTACAACAAAGGCTCTCTGGCTGACGTACAAAAAATGATTCAAATTGCCAAGCAGCAAGGTGCAACAATATTAGTGGATCCAAAGGGGACTGATTTTGAAAAGTACCGTGGCGCTACCTTATTAACACCAAATTTATCTGAGTTTGAAGCTGTGGTTGGCACCTGTGACAATGATCAAATGTTATTTGAACGTGCCGCTCAATTGGTAAAAGATCTAGATTTAGAAGCGATGCTAGTAACACGAAGTGAACATGGCATGACGTTAATACGTGAGAATCAAGCACCTTTCCATCTCCCTACACAAGCACAAGAAGTATTTGATGTAACTGGTGCAGGTGATACGGTTATTGCTGTCTTAGCGGCTTCTATTGCTGCTGGTAGTAGTTTTGAAGATGCCTGTGCATTAGCGAATGCCGGCGCTGGTGTTGTTGTTGGTAAGATTGGTACTTCAACGGTGAATACTATTGAATTAGCTAATGCGGTATTTAGTCAGCAAGAGATTGGTTTTGGTGTCCTGTCTGAAGAGCAATTGAAGTTAGCGGTAAAATTAGCGCAACATCGCGGTGAAAAAGTCGTCATGACAAATGGCTGTTTTGATATTTTACATGCCGGTCATGTTTCCTATTTGAATACAGCAAGAGAGCAGGGTGAACGCCTTATTGTTGCAGTTAATAGTGATCAATCTGTACGCCGTTTAAAAGGTGATGGTCGACCAGTTAATCCTGCAGATCGTCGCATGGCCGTATTAGCGGGCTTAGGTGCTGTGGACTGGGTGGTTGAGTTTACTGAAGATACACCACAGCGTTTGATAGCAGGAGTTTTACCTGATCTATTAGTAAAAGGTGGTGACTATAAACCAGAAGAGATTGCCGGCGGTGAAGAAGTGATTGCTAATGGTGGTGAAGTGCGCGTTTTACAATTTAAAGATGGCTGCTCTACATCAGAAATAATTAAGACTATTCGCAATAATTAAGGCTATTCGCCATAATTAACGACTCATTAAAGCTAGGGCGTTCAGCCAATAAAAAAGGGAAGCAGTTGCTTCCCTTTTATCTATTAAGTTGTTAATTAAGAGCTAGTGTCAGTCTTTTTAATCTCGTTAGTTTGCTTTGATAACCCTGCTGAAATATCAAATAGATCCTGTTCAGTTAATGTACCTGCTGATAGTTTTAGCTGTAACATGTTAATGATGTAATCGTAACGTGCATTAGCTAATAGGTTCTCAGACTCGTATAAGCTATTTGTTGCATCTAGTACATCAACAATTGTACGTGTACCTACTTCAAAGCTTGCTTCGGCGGCATCTAATGCACTTTGTGATGAAATTACACTTTGCTCATAGGCACTGATAGAACTCACAGATGCTTGAACATTGTTGTAACCACTACTAATACTCACTTCTGTACTACGGAAGGTTTCTACTAAATCTTGGCTAGCCATGACGTAGCTGTATTGTGCTTGTTTTACCTGTGATGTAATTGAACCGCCAGAGTAAATCGGCACATCTAGACTTAACCCAGCTGTTGCAGACTTTGCAGCATAAGAGCCTGAATCGTAATCATCGTAGTTATAATCGTCGTAATCTAAATCTAATGTGAAATCAATCGTTGGACCATGCCCGGTTTCAGCTAAGTCGATATTCATTTTTGCTAATTCTTTAGCGATACGCATCGAGTGAAGCTCTAAATTATGTTCAATCGCTCTATTGCGCCACACGCTTACGTCACCTTCCAATGGTGTTGCTTGGAAGTTTTCAGTATCAAGGTAAGTGACTTGTTTTACATCTTCGCCAGTTAACTGACGTAATAGGTAGTAATTATTGGCTAAGGTGTTTTTGGCTATAATTAAATCGGCAACCGTTGTGTCGTATTCGGCCTGTGCTTCATGCACGTCTGTGATAGCAATTAAACCGACATCAAAACGTTGCTGAGTTTGCTCTAATTGACGTTGAACAGCACGCTTATTTGCTTCAATAGATTTTACTGCCTCATCAGCACTCAATACATTAAAGTACGCAACTGCAACACGGTAAATTAAGTTCTGTGCTGCGTAACCATAAATCGCAGAATATTGTACTGCTTGTTTTTCAGCAATATCTGCATTTTGCCAATAAGTACCATTGTAAATCGACTGTGTTAGATCAAAGCCTGCACCGAAGTAATTATATCGGCTAGTATCTCGACTTGATTGTACTCTGTTTGCATCTAACCCAAACCCTATTTGTGGCAACAAGTCTGCTTTTGACTCATTTACTTGCTCTTTAAAAAAGTCATATTCAGCTTTGCTTTTTAAAATAACAGGATCTTTTAGTTTCGCGGCTTCGTAAACTTGTTTTAAAGTATCTGCATTAGCAGCTAGGCTTGATAAACCTAGTAAGGTCGCTATATAAATGCGTTTTAGAGTCATGGTAAGAAGATCCTATTGGGTATATTGTTATGATACTTATTATCTTAGTAAGCTTAACAAGCACAAAGTTAAGCATGGGTTAAGCATATTATAAACTATTTTTTGTTATCTTTATTATTGTAAATTTAAACTGAATATAAGGAATAATTAACGATCTATATTAAAAATGATGCTCAGCCTCTAATGTCTGATCCTGTTTATAAAGATTATTTAAATGCAATAAATTGATTATTCATTCTAAGCGATTGACTTAGAGTGAAGTAAATCCATTCAAAGATAATGTTTTTAGCATGGTGGTTTGCTTTATGTTAATGATTTTAATGGTGTTTTTGTAAGGTTATTTACATACATAATCATTAAGTTAAATCATTAAATTGTGACCAATATCCTATATCTG